>JBGOXA010000246.1:0-3387 GCA_041478915.1 Dehalococcoidia bacterium | reverse complement strand
TGATGTGAAAGTGTCGACATCCATCTCACCCATTGCCTTGGCGAACACTTTATCAATAAGTTGGAAATGGGCTCCCTCTAAGGCACCCCCGCCACCCTCGACTTTATTCGTGAAATTCTTGGCAGCATCTTCATCCTCAAACTTCAATACAAATGTCACCTTCATGGTGTGTTCGTCTTTCTTTTTAAAGGACATGCCTCCCGCCTTGAGGCCCTCATACTCTTCTTCCATCATTTTATTGAATGCTTCACCTGTCCCCAACCACATGACTATTCCACCAGACAGCCTGTCCATCACGTCTCCGGCATCTCGGTTATCGTGCAATGAGTCCTCCCCTCCCTTGACTACCTTGATGCAATCTCTTGCGGCACCATCACTCCCCATAACAATGAGGTTCCCCAGCAAAGCCACACAATCACCAGCGCTTTCCCACGCCTCTGCACCTTCATATTCGCTCTTATCCCAACCGTCTTCATCTAGATTATCTCTCACCTTTCCGAGGTCAAAGCTGCCATCAAGTAGCATAACATCCTCACCTAGAGCGATACCATCTACATCGTCATAACCTATGCCGCACACGTCCAGTAGGTCTCCAAAACCGCCCATGAAATCCTTGTAGACAGCTTCCAGGTTAGCATCACCTCG
Source organism: Dehalococcoidia bacterium (assembly GCA_041478915.1). Taxonomy (GTDB): domain Bacteria; phylum Chloroflexota; class Dehalococcoidia; order UBA2247; family RBG-13-53-26; genus VGOE01. The sequence continues at coordinate 2,742 of JBGOXA010000246.1, read as the reverse complement.
TAGTGCTTTAATATCCATGAAAATGAACTTGGGGAGATTCTCAGGCACCATGTTCATCATGCGTGCTGCCCCTCCACCTCCCTTGCCGCCGCAACCCACGCCAGCACTCACCAACGCCAGCAGCAAGATTAAAGCAACGGCTGAGACAGTTCTTATCAGTTTCACTTTATTCCTCCATACCAGCTAAATGTGCTGTAGCGCTTCAGCCCTTTTTGCACAGTTCCGCCCTGCTGAACTCTTAGGTTAAAATCACCACATTCAGCTTCGTTTTTCCCGAAACGGCCCATTCGTCAGAGCTGATTCTTAGACAGCCTTGACAATGGCAGCCAGGTGAAGGGTGGCACAAATCGGCAGATGCCGGCGATTGAGACGAGAATGATTGAGGATCACACCGCCCATCCTACTTCACGCAGCCGTGTAACTTCCGAAGACATTATACCACTAGTGGTCAAACCGTAATAAGGAACTGCGTTGAATTGACCCAGAGACTGGGGAAGGTATAGAATTCTCTTGTAGGGCTGTTGAAGGTGCTAGGACATATAAGAGCGGACTGGCACGAATCCTGCGGTATCTTCGGCATTTTCGCTCCCAACCAGGATGTGGCCAGGCTTACCTTTTTCGCCCTATTTGCTCTTCAGCACCGGGGGCAGGAAAGCAGCGGTATTGCTACTGCTGACGGCGGCAACATATGGCTGCACACTGGCATGGGATTGGTATCCCATGTTTTCGATGAAGGGTCCTTAAGTCGGCTAACAGGAACCATTGCCATCGGCCATAACCGCTATTCCACCACGGGGTCGAGTCAGCTCGCCAATGCTCAACCTATAGTGGTAGAAGGCTCTGCCGGGAAGATGGCTTTGGCACACAACGGAAACATCGTTAATGCCGAGCTCCTGCGTCAGGAACTGAGTGAGCGGGGCTGCCGTTTTTCCAGCTCGACGGATTCTGAAGTCATCGCTAACCTTATCGTTACCTCACCAGGGCGAACCTGGGTAGATAGAATCGGCCATGCCATGCACCGAATGCAAGGCGCATACTCCCTGGTGATCCTCACCGGCGATTCTTTGATAGGCGTTCGTGACCCTCTAGGGGTACGCCCCTTATGCCTGGGAGAGCTTAACGGTTGCTGGGCCTTGGCTTCCGAAAGTTGTGCCCTTGACCACATTGGCATCAACTTCCTCCGCGAGGTCCAGCCGGGGGAGATAGTGGTCATTGGTTCCGATGGTCTCACCAGCTTCCAGGGCGTGACACCAGAGAGAAATGCTTTGTGCGTTTTTGAGTACATTTACTTCGCCCGCCCTGACAGTACCATCGGTGGCCGGCTGCTTTTCTGGGCCCGGGAGGCAATGGGTAGAAGGCTGGCTCAGGAGTATCCTGTGCCTGCCGACTTAGTGATTGGTGTCCCCGACTCGGCAACTGTAGCCGCAGTTAGCTATGCCCAGGAGTCGGGTATACCCTTCACGGAAGGCTTGATCAAGAATCGTTATGTCGGCCGCACCTTCATTGAACCTGACCAAAGAATCAGACAGCTAGGCGTCGGACTGAAATTCAACCCCTTGCGGCAGATATTGGATGGGAAGCGGCTTGTAGTGGTAGACGATAGCATTGTGCGCGGTACCACTACTCCCCATGTAATTCGTCTGCTGAGAAAGGCAGGAGCAAAGGAAATACATATGCGTGTTTGTGCTCCTCCTATCCGCTTCCCTTGCTTCTTTGGGGTGGACATGGCGAGGCGGTGGGAGCTCCTCGCTGCCCGCAAGAGTGTCCCCCAGATCCGAGAGTTCATCGGAGCTGATTCTCTGGGCTATCTTAGCTTGGAGGGTTTGGTCGAGGCAGTGGGATTGCCCGCGGAGAGCCTCTGTCTGGCCTGCCTTACTGGAGACTACCCCATTCCGGTTCAGCTAGAGATGGACAAACTGGCGCTGGAGACCTTAGCAACAGAGAGAACTGCTGAGTCCCAAGGGGGGGAAGCACTCAGTTGCCACCCTGAACCTGGGCGAAGCGAAACGGAAAGGTCTCAGGCGGTTATCCTTTAGCTTGTTCGCAGCCAGGGTAGCAGGTGGGGATCGTCAATCAAGGCTTCTGTTAAGGTGCTTGAATATAAAGGTTGCCTTTGCGCAGTTGCCGGGAGGTATCAGAAAGGCTGTCAGAGTTCGGGTGATACCCAGAGGGGCTGTCTCTACGTGAAGCGTTTCTAGGAAGGGGGGATTCCCAGTACAAAGGTGGATAAGGCGGAACGTACCTACCTTGGCGCTGGAGTAGACATCGCCGCGGCAGATAGAGCCAAGGAACTTATCAAGAAGCATGCCCGCGCTACTTTGCGTGCCGGGGTGCTCAGCGACATTGGCTTCTTTGGAGGACTTTTCGAGCTCAAGGGTTACCGCGAACCGGTCCTCGTTTCCAGCACCGACGGGGTAGGGACGAAGCTGAAGATCTCTGCCGCCCTGGAAAAGCATAATACGGTGGGCATCGATCTGGTGAACCACTGTGTCAACGACATTCTTACTTGCGGGGCTGAGCCCCTTTTCTTCTTAGACTACATTGCTATGGGCAGGCTCGTTCCGGAAACAGCGGAGAGTATCGTTCAAGGGATGGCTCTTGCCTGCCAGGCGGTAAACTGTGCGCTTATTGGCGGTGAGACAGCCGAGATGCCAGGTCTCTATGCGGGGAACGACTACGACCTGGTAGGGTTTATTGTAGGCGTGGTGGAGAAAACGGAACGGATTGATGGAAGGATGATAG
>JBGOXA010000048.1:0-8608 GCA_041478915.1 Dehalococcoidia bacterium | reverse complement strand
GGCCTGAAGGAGCGCTAAGCGCTCCTTCAGGCCTCTTGCTTAGACTACTCCAAATCCGCCTGACTAGCTTAAGCCTCTAAACTCGGAGGTTATCCCCTAAGTGAATCCACTTTTGCCTTGTTCAGATGGCGTATCCTAGTAGTGTATGGCTTTATGCCAACCACTGATGTGCCCTCTATGGTATGCACTTGTATGTATTCGGCAAAAGTGGGACTTATCGTTTTGGGAGTAAGTGGACATTTCAAGAGCCAAGACCCTGCCCCGGGTGGCGCTCCAGTGTATAGTCTCATTTATAGGAATAGGTTTCATTGAACGACAGGAGATTTGAACATGTCACCCTGAGCAATAGCAAAGGGTCTCTAGATTCTTTGCTGCGCTCAGGATGACAGCTTAATGAAAGGCAATTCTGATACTGCCTACTGGTAGCTCTTTATCTGTATTGTCCTGATCGTAGCCTAAAGTTGTCGCTGTGGATTCAAGTTTAGCCCAACCTACTCCAAGGTGGGAGGGTGTATATGACCGTTGAGGAGGCACAGCCTCTCTTTCGGGATCGAGCTGATGCTGGTAAGCGCCTTGCGGAGAGGCTGAAGCAATATCATCACAGCGGGGTGGTTGTTTTTGCTATCCCTCGTGGCGGCGTGCCAGTAGCTATTGAGGTAGCGGGGAAGCTAGGCGCTCACCTCGACATTGTCATTCCCCGTAAGATTCCTATCCCTTTCAATCCCGAGGCTGGCTATGGTGCAGTTTCTGAAGAAGGCATCATAGTGCTGAATGAACCATTGGTCAAGCAATTAAGGTTAAGTAAACGTCAAATAGAGCGCCAAGCTGAAGAGGTACGAGCCGAGATCGAACGGCGGGGTGCTATCTATCGGAGCAAACTGGTAGTGCCTTCGGTGGGAGGGAAAACTGCCATCCTTATAGATGATGGATTAGCCTCCGGCTTCACCATGATTGCGGCGATAAAGTCGATGCAGCAACGCAAAGCAGCCAGGATAGTAGTCGCTGTGCCAGTCGCTTCTCGGACGGCTTATGACCTTGTCAAGCCACTGGCTGATGATATGGCCTGCTTGGTTGTTGCCCGTACTTATCCCTTCGCTGTTGCCAGCTTCTATCGCTACTGGCATGATCTAACTGATGAGGAAGTGATCGAACACCTGGAGGGATGGACTAGAAGGTACAGCCAAGTCAGTAAACAGAAGCCCTGACAACTCTGTGTCTCATCATCCATAATTCTAACCTTGGATGAAGTGAAGAGATAGCAGTGACAGAGAACCGTGGCAAGCCAGTTCGCCGTTCCATTGCCGTTTGGCGTACATGAGCTATGGGCTTGTTACCAACCGTGTATTTGTTACCCAGCAGATTAAGCTCTGAGGCCAGAACAGCATTGATATCGCTGGCGAAGAGACTAGGGTTATAAATATCTGATGAGGAGGAATGATCATGGACGAAATTGAGAAGCTGCTGCGTGAGCTGTCAGAAGCGAAGGGCGTAGCCGGGTATGAAAAAGAGGTACGTGATGTTATTCGTGGTCACTTTGAATCGATTGGTGAGATCACCCAAGATAAGATCGGCAGTTTGATTTGTAAGAAGGGCGGAGGCGCAGACCAGCCAAGGGTAGCGGTTGCTGCTCACATGGATGAGATCGGGTTTATGGTAAAGTATATTACCAAGGAAGGCTTCATTAAGTTTAGTCCTCTCGGAGGCTGGTGGGACCAAGTCTTGCTCGCTCAGCGAGTGCTAATCAAGACCAGCAAGGGTGATGTAATCGGTGTGATTGGTGCCAAACCTCCTCATCTTCTATCGGACGAGGAGCGCAAGAAGGTTGTGGAGAAGAAGGCTATGTATATCGACATTGGCGCCACCTCACAACAAGAGGTTGAAGAAGCTGGGGTACGCATTGGCGACCCCATAGTGCCCGTCAGCGAGTTCACTATCCTGGCTGGTTCTAGGGCATATCTGTCCAAGGCGTTTGATGATCGCGTGGGCTGCGCGCTACTGATAGCAGTAATGCAGAGATTGGTTGGCACAGATCACCCCAATGCGCTTTTTGGTGTGGCCACAGCCCAGGAGGAAGTCGGGGCAAGAGGAGCGACCACCAGTGTTGAGCTGATCAATCCCGATGTGGCGATCATTTCCGAAGTGGACATCGCTGGCGATGTGCCTGGAATCAAGCCCGAGGAGACGCCGATCAGGCTTGGCGGTGGTCCAGTGCTACTTGCCTATGACGCACGTATGATCCCCAATCTCCAGCTCCGTGATCTGGTAATCGATACAGCGAAGAACTGCAATATTCCCCTTCAGATTTCGGCCATGGAGGGTGGGGCAACCGATGGTGGCCCAATTCACCTGCACAAGAGCGGCGTCCCCACTGTGGTTCTAGCCGTCCCTACGAGGCATATCCATTGCCACAATGCTATCGTGCGCAGGGAAGATTTCGATCGTACAGTTGATTTACTGACTGCAGTGATCAAGCGATTGGACAAGAAAACCGTGGCGGATTTGACTTCTTGGTGAACGCCTCTATTGCAGCATACGCACTTCCGATCAAAAGGCCAGCGATAGCGGATTCTCCATGATTGAAATGTAGCTAAGGTTATAAGTCGCCTTAAAAGGTTCCTGGGGCAGGCTTTGGTTGGGTGGGGAAATGGGGAAAGGGAACATATTTGGTTTCAGCCTGCCGATAGCAAGGCCATAGCTTGCATACAGAGGCTGCTGTAAGGAGGGCTCTCTAGACCCCCCCGAACCGCGCTGTCTCTCCGGCTTACGCCCTTCTCCTGGCAAGATGTAGGTAACATGAAAGCAAGCTTAAGCGCCCTCATTGCAGAATGCGAGCCAGTCTGAGAAGGGGCCAGGGGGGATTCCTGAAAGACAACAGTGGGCGGTCGGTTAGCAAAATATCTGCCAGCCTTGCCTCATGGTAAGCCTTGGGGTAAAATCTGGACTTGGAGAGGTGACCGAGTGGCTCATGGTGCCGCTCTCGAAAAGCGGTCTCGTCTTATGGCGAGCGTGGGTTCGAATCCCACCCTCTCCGGGGGGAGAGGTGCTGGAGTGGTCTATCAGGCGCGCCTGGAGAGCGCGTGTCGCTTATGGCGACCGTGGGTTCGAATCCCACCCTCTCCGCTTGCTTTGACCGCCAGCCCGCCTGGGGGGGCTTTGTATCCGTATCCAGTTATGTGATAACATTAGCGCTAATGCTGACATGGCACGAGCAAAACAATCTAAGGAGACAGGAGAGTGTCAACAGATGAGGATTTCCTTTGTGGAGCCGCGGGCCCCCTTTTGCAACTTCTACAGCAGCGTCATCGGGCACTTGCCCATGCTCGGCCCAATCTACCTTGCCACCATACTTAAGAGAGATGGTCATGATATCAGGATGTACAATGAGAACGCCAAGAAGCTTGATTACGCGGCGATCAAAGATTCAGATGTCTTGGGCATCTCCATCATGACAGCCACTGCGCCCCGGGGTTACGAGATAGCTCAAGCCTTTCGGTCGCTCAACCCCAAGGGGAGAATCATCATAGGCGGCTGCCATGCAACCTTCATGTCGGAAGAGGCACTTCAGTATGCAGACCATGTGGTCACAGGGGAGGGGGAGTTAGTGATCTCCGACCTGGTCAGATATGGAGGGGAGAAGATTGTACAAGGCAAACCTGTGGAAGACCTCGATGAGTTGCCTTTCCCCGATTTCTCACTGATGTTCGGAGCCGAAAGGCCGCTTATCACTTCGATGTCTACCTCTAGGGGCTGCCCTAATGACTGCAACCTTTGCTCCGTTAGTCCGATGTTCGGGCGAAAATACAGGATTCGAAGCGCCGAGAGTGTCCTTCAAGAGTTATCGCGGTTCAAGCACAGACACGTCTTTTTCTGCGATGATAATTTCGGCGTCAATAGGCACGTAACAAAGGAGCTACTGAATTTGATGATTGAACACGGGATAACGCCGAGGTGGACGGCCCAGACCGGCGTGAACATCGCTAAAGATGACGAGATGCTGGAGCTAATGAAGCGAACTGGTTGTCGCCGGCTGTGCATTGGCTTTGAATCTATGGACGCGGACACGTTGAAAAGCTATGGGAAAAAGCAGACACCGGAGGACGTCAAGAACTGCATAAGAGTGTTACACCAGCATGGCATCAAGGTTCACGGAATGTTCATTTCAGAGGGATACTCTGACATTTACGATAGGTTGGGGATCGATACCCTTCAATTGACTATACTGACCCCCATTATCGGCAGCAGGCTTCACAGGGCTGTGAAGGAAGCCGGTCAGTTTCTCACGCAGATTTATCCTAGGGACTGGAAGCTATTTGATGGCACGCACGTGGTGCACTGGCCAGATGGTATGTCACCCCTGGAGATGCAGAGGCAGACGGTCAGGGCAATGAAGAAATTCTACTCGCGGATCAATATGATGAAGATGCTGATCAAGGGCAGGTACCGGGACTATTGCATCCGGCATGAGGGACGTCGACTAATCAATAAGTGGGAGAAACAAAACAAAGATTACCTCTTGTGGCTGAAAAGAGGTCTTGTTCAGGGCTGAAATCCTTTCGTAACATGGACTTGAACGGGGCAAGGTATTGGGTAGGATTCAATCTTATCCCAGGTATTGGCCGGATAAAGCTTTCACTCCTTGAGGCCTATTTCGGTGACCTGGAAAGGGCATGGCATGCCTCAGCGGCTGAGTTCGAGGCTGCCGGTCTTGATGCCAAATCGGTAGAAGCGATCGTCGGTCTGCGTGGCCAAATATCCCTGGATGATGAACTGGAGAAGCTGACGCGCTATGGGGTGACGGTAATCACCGGGAACGACCCCAGTTACCCCCGACTACTTAAGGAAACATATGACTGGCCACCCTTGCTTTATGTAAGAGGCACACTTGCCCCTGAGGATGACTGTGCCCTTGCTGTGGTCGGCACCCGGCGTGCCTCTATCTACGGACGGCAGGCTACTGAAGAAATCGTAGCCGATCTCGCCCATCACGGGATCACTATCGTCAGCGGGTTGGCAAAGGGTATTGATGCCATAGCTCACCGAACAGCTCTCCAGGCTGGAGGGCGAACTATTGCCGTGGCTGGCTGCGGACTGGACCTCGTTTATCCCAGTGACCATGTGGCCTTGGCTCGACAAATTATGGAGCATGGTGCGCTGGTTAGTGAGTTCCCCCTGGGTACCCGACCGAAAGCCGAGCATTTTCCGCAGCGGAATCGTATCATTAGTGGCATAAGTCTGGGTGTGCTGGTGGTGGAGGCAGGAGAGAAAAGTGGCGCCCTGAACACGGCACATTGGGCAGCGGAGCAAAACCGCGATGTCTTTGCGGTTCCTGGCAGTATCTTCTCCCCTGCCAGCAGAGGCACTAACCACCTTATTCAGGAAGGGGCAAAGCTGGTTTGCCACTCCAGCGACATCCTGGAGGAGCTGAATCTGAGTATGGTGTCACAACAGCTAGAGATGAAGGAGATCACCGCTCCGGTTACTGATACAGAAGCGCAACTCTTGACGTGCCTTTCCAGAGAGGCAACTCATATTGACGACGTCTGCCGGCACAGCGGGCTTCCTGTAGCCACGGTGACCAGTACCCTGGCAATGCTGGAGTTGAAAGGGCTGGCAAAGCAGGTAGGCGGCATGAATTATGTGCTGGCCTGAAGGGGCAGAGTCTGGACTTCCATTATCCTAGAGAGCTGTGTCATAGAGAATGGTTGATAAACTGGTCATAGTAGAGTCTCCTGCCAAAGCAAAGAGCATCGGCAAGATCTTAGGGAGGAGCTACAGTGTCAAGGCATCCGTAGGCCATGTGCGAGACTTGCCGCAGTGGGGTCTCGGCGTGGATGTAAAGAACGGCTTTGCCCCCAGGTATGAGGTTCTCAAGGCAAAGAGAAAGGTAGTCGATGATTTGAAGGAGGCGGCCAGCAAAGCCAAGGCGGTATATTTGGCCACAGACCCCGACCGGGAGGGAGAGGCCATCGCCTGGCACTTGGTAGCCGCAGCCGAACTGGATGGAGTCGAGAAGCATCGGGTGGTCTTTCACGAGATAACCGAAGAGGCCATCAAGGAAGCCTTTCGTCATCCGCGCCAGATCGACATGCACTTGGTCGATGCTCAGCAGGCAAGACGGATACTGGATCGCCTGGTAGGTTACAAGATCAGCCCCCTCTTGGGGAGCAAGGTGAGAAGAGGGCTTTCGGCCGGTAGGGTGCAATCGGTGGCCTTGCGAATCATTGTGGAACGAGAGCGCGAGATCCAGAGTTTTGTCCCACAGGAGTACTGGACTATTGAAGCCGAGCTAAGCAAATTCTCAACAGACAGCAAACCTCCCAGCTTCAGAGCCAAGCTTGCTGGAATCAAGGGCAAGGGTGAGAAGCTGAAGCTCAACTCTGGGGAAGACGCTGAACCAATTGTCCAGCAACTGAAGAAGGCAGCTTATTTTGTCACTCAGATAAAGAAGAAAAGGATTGCCCGGCAACCGGCTGCACCTTTCATCACCAGCACTCTTCAGCAGGAAGCCTGGCGTAAACTCCGCTTTACTGCCGATCGCACTATGGCTGTTGCCCAGCAACTCTATGAAGGGTTATCCCTTGGGCCAGAGGGGGAAGTGGGCCTTATCACCTATATGCGCACTGATTCCACCAGGGTGGCAGATTTAGCTATACAAGAGACTCGTCACTATGTAGCTGAGAAATACGGGGCTGAGTTTCTCCCTTCTAAGCCTCGGCTATTCACCAGGAAAGCCAAAGGGGCCCAGGAGGCACACGAAGCTATCCGGCCCACAAAGGCAGAACGTGAACCGGACTCTGTCAAACCCTATCTCAATGCCGACCAGGCCAAACTTTATCGGCTTATCTGGGAACGGATGGTAGCCAGCCAGATGGCTGCCGCTGTGTTTGACACTACTGCTGTAGACATCGAAGCAAGGGAGCCGCGGGAGGGTAAGGTCTATATCTTGAAAGCGACAGGCTCGATATTGCATTTTCCAGGCTTCCTCGTTCTTTACAGCGAGGGGAAAGACGAAGCAGAGGGAGTGGAAGAGGCTGGGGCCGGTCTTCCACCGCTGGACGAAGCCGAGCAGCTTCGACTCTTGGACATTTTCCCCGAGCAGCATTTTACCCAACCTCCCCCCCGCTTCAACGAGGCCACTCTGGTGAAAGCCTTGGAGGAGAGGGGAATCGGACGGCCCAGCACCTATGCTCCTATTATCTCCACTCTACGGCGGCGGAATTATGTGGAGAGGAAAAGAGACGGTCGCTTCTACCCTTTGGAGATCGGCTTTGTAGTTAATGACCTGCTTGTAAAGCATTTCCCTAACATCGTCGATATAGGGTTCACCGCCAAACTGGAGGAACAACTGGACGAGATAGCCCGCGGCGAAAGAGGTTGGGTGGGGGCAATAAGCGAATTTTACGTTCCCTTCGAAGAAACCCTAAGAAAGGCCAACGCGAACATAGTGAAGGTAAAGCAGGCCGATGAGCCAACAGATGAAGTTTGTCCTCAGTGTGGCCGACCTATGGTAATCAGGGCTGGGCGTTTCGGAAAGTTCCTGGCTTGTAGCGGTTTCCCCAAGTGCAAGACTACGAGATCGCTTACAGCTAAGGTGGAAGTGCCCTAAAAGTGGCGATTACTGTAACATAAATTGGGGGATTGTGAAAGAGCGCCCGGAAGGGAATAGAAAAATGAAGATACTGGTTGTTCACGGACCAAACCTGAATCTACTGGGGAAACGAATCAAGGAGATTTACGGGGACAAGACGCTGGAGGAGATCAACCGGCTCCTGCGGCAACTGGCGACGGAGCTGGGGGTGGAGCTAGTCACTTTCCAGTCTAACAGCGAGGGTGCCCTGATTGACTTTATTCAGAAGGAATCGCCGGCGGCGAATGGCATAATCATCAACCCGGGAGCATTAACGCATTACGGTTTCTCGCTCCGAGATGCTTTAGCCGATACCAATCTTCCCGTGGTTGAGGTCCACCTGTCCAACATCTACGCCCGTGAGGAATTCCGCCAGAGGTCGGTGATCGCCCCTGTTGCCAGGGGGCAGATCAGCGGTCTAGGCTGGAGGGGGTATGTGGCTGCCCTGAGGACCTTAGCGGCAGAGTTGAAGGGAGACGCCTCTTAGCCACCAGCAGACACGGACAAGCGTCTGGCATTCCGGCCCGGATAGGCCGCGTGCCGCGGGCGACAGGTCAAGCTGGCAATCAGTGTCGAAGGCAAGAGCTTGGCGATAACTGACCGCCTCAGAAAGCTGCGCCAGAAACTCCTGGAAAAGGAGTTAGAAGCCGTACTCATTTCCCAGTCAGAGAACTGCCGCTATCTTAGCGGCTTCACTGGCTCGACAGGATTTCTGCTCATCACCCAGGACACGGCTACCGTGGCTACTGATTTCATTTGTTTTGAGCAAGCTAGAGCGGAGGTTGCTGGCCTGGAAGTTGTGCGCATAAGGAGCATGGCTGAGGGATTGGCGGAGTTGATGCGTGCTCGGGGGACAAGAAAGCTGGGTTTTGAAGCAGACAACCTAGTCTTCTCCCAGCACAACAGGCTGTCTCAGCAGGCGGAAGAGCTAAAGATTCAGCTTATCCCCACGGACGGGCTGGTAGAGTCCCTGCGGGCAGT
>JBGOXA010000034.1:0-9753 GCA_041478915.1 Dehalococcoidia bacterium | reverse complement strand
CCATCGGGAGATCTTTACCACTTTGATTGAGGCGAAGGTATTGATTAGCGACTGGAGGAAGGAATACAATCAGGTCAGGCCGCATAGCTCACTTGGTTATCGGCCACCGGCACCTGAAGATAAAATGTTGGTGACTCTAACTCTGTAGGTGGTACAGCTATTGGGGGCAGGTCACGGGAATAAGCCCAGGCGGGTATCATTGCACTGACTAAACTGCGAGGAGGAGAGATGGAGATCAAGGTCCTGGGAGTATGCGGGAGCCCTATCCGCGGCGGTAACACCGAAGCGTTTCTCAGTGAGGCGCTCAAGACTGCTCAAGGCCTAGGGAACGTAAGCGTAGAGATGATATCGCTGGCGGGCAAGCGAATTGAAGACTGCCGCCACTGCAACTGGTGCATCGCCAAGCAAGAAGAGGGCAAGTTCTGCGCCATAAGGGATGACATGCTAGAGATATACCCCAAGATTCTGGAGGCAGACGTCCTGCTCCTGGCTACTCCAGCATACGCCGCTCGCCTCTCTGGCTATCTGGCCGTCTTCCTGGACAGATTCAGGGCTCTTGTTCTGGGAAAACACTACCGTGGGGTGCTGGCGGGAAAGGTAGGTGGAGCACTCACGGTTGCCTGGATGAGAAACGCCGGGCTAGAAACCACACTGCTCAGTGTCATCTCCTCCTTTCTGATGTGGGGTATGATAGTAGTCACACCAGGGGAAGGCGCCTGCCAGTTCGGCGCCGCCGGTCTGTCCAGCGACCAGGGGACAGGTAAGTTTGACCCAAAGGACAAACTCGGGGTACTGAAAGACGATCTAGGCCTGAGGTCAGCTCAGCGTCTAGCCAAACGTACAGTGGAGATCAGCCGCATGTTGAAGGCAGGGCGGGAAGCACTGAAGCAGGTCTAGCCCAGAGCCTCTGACGCAGGCTATTCTGCTTTCTTTATGACCTCTATCCCCCTCATATAGGGAAGCAGCACTTGGGGCACTCTCACAGTGCCGTCAGGCTGCTGGTAGTTTTCCAGTACGGCAATAAGAATGCGGGGAAGGGCTAATCCCGAAGCGTTAAGGGTGTGAACAAACTGAGGCTTGGCACCAGCCTCCGGCCGGTAGCGGATGTTGGCCCTCCGTGCCTGGAAATCGGCGCAGTTACTGCAACTGCTGACCTCCAGCCACTCCTGACAGCCAGAGGCCCACACTTCGATATCGTAAGACTTGGCCGAGGCAAAACCTAGATCAGCAGTGCATAGCTGCACCACACGGTAGGGAAGGCCCAGCCTGCGGCAGACGTCCTCAGCATCCGCCACCATCTTTTCCAGCTCTTCCATAGAATGATCTGGCTCAGTGAACTTGTAAAGCTCGACCTTGTCGAACTGATGTCCCCGCTTGATACCTCTGACATCCTTGCCGGCCGCCATCTTTTCACGGCGGAAGCAGGCAGTATAGGCCACATAATGAAGGGGTAGGGTGCCCGGCTGGAGGATCTCTTCACGGTGGATATTGGTCAGGGGCACCTCAGCAGTGGGAACGAACCAGAAATCATCCTCCTCATCATGATAGAGGTTATCGGCAAACTTCGGCAGATTGGATGAGCCTATCATACACTCTCGCTTGACCATAAAGGGAGGATAAATCTCGGTATAGCCATGCTCTTTGACATGAAGGTCCAGCATGAAAGTGATCAGTGCCCGCTGCAGCAACGCACCGGCTCCCTTGAGCAGATAGAAGCGGGAGCCGCTCAGCTTTACCCCGCGAGCGAAGTCAATAATGTCCAGCGCCTCGCCTAGCTCCCAATGAGGGCGTGGATTGAAATCGAAGCGGGGAACCTCACCCCAGGTTCGCACCATGGCGTTGTCATTTTCATCCTTCCCCATGGGGACACTGGAGTCAGGGATGTTCGGCAAGCGGAGCAGGAAATCCTGCAATCTTTGCTCCACCTTCTCAACCTCAGCCTCCAAAGACTTGCCCTTGTCCCTCATTGCACCCAGGGCCTGGGCAAGCTTGTCCAGCTCTGCGGTTTCCCCCTCAGAGGCTGCGGCTTTCAACCTGCCGTACCTCTTGCTCTCCTGCTTTTGCTGGGCACGCAGTGTTTCTGCTTCGGTTATCAATCTGCGGCGCTGCTCATCCAGGGCCAGTATCTCGTCCAGCGGCGCACTATCACCGCGCTTCTCCAGCGCCTCCCGAACGAGGTCAGGATTCTGTCGAATGAATTGGATACTTAGCATCCCTTTGGAAAACAGCCTATTGCCTTGTCTTCAACTGTGGAAAGAGGATTACCTCCCTGATAGACTGCTGATTGGTGAGAAGCATCACCAGCCGGTCAATGCCCACCCCCAGGCCGCCAGTGGGAGGCATACCGTATCTCATAGCCAGGATAAAATCTTCCTGGTACTGCTCCGCCTCCTGATCCCCGAAACGTATCCGACACTCCTCCTGAGCAGTAAAGCGGTCGGCCTGCTCTATCGGGTCGTTAAGCTCAGTAAAGGCATTGCCGATCTCCACCCTGGCGACGAAAATTTCAAACCGCTCCACCAACGTTTCGTTCTCTGGTTTCCTCTTGGCCAGCGGTGTGGTGTCCACCGGATAGTCCAGCAAGAAGGTAGGCTGAACAAGGTTAGGTTCCACATAGGTAGAAAGCAGCTTGTCAATGAGGTAGGCCGGGCTCAGCGTCTCCTCCAGTTCCATGCCGACCGCCTTCATGGCATCACGCAGGCCTTGAGCACCACCCTGGAGGCACTTCACAATGTCGATGTCGCAGGCTTGAAGAATAGCATCCCGTAGGGTGACACGTTGCCAGGAAGGAGTGAAGTCAATGATATTCTCCCCGAAGTTTACCTTCGTAGTACCCAAAACCTCCTGAGCCACCTGGGAAATCATCTCCTCAGCCATTTTCATGACATCGTTGTAGTCCGCATAAGCCTCGTAGCTTTCCAGTGTGGTAAACTCAGGGTTGTGCTTGGTGGAGATGCCCTCGTTGCGGAAGATGCGGCCAATCTCGTAGACCTTATCAAAGCCGCCGACAATGAGCCGCTTGAGGTGAAGCTCGGTGGCAATACGCAGGTACAGGTCCTCATCCAAAGCCTGATGATGCGTAACGAAGGGACGAGCCCTGGCCCCTCCGGGTACGCTATGAAGCATGGGCGTTTCCACCTCAATAAAGCCCCGGTGGTCCAGAAAGCCCCGTACGGCGGCAATCACCCGGCTACGCACCAGGAATGTGTTTCTCACTGATTCATTGGAGATCAGGTCGAGGTAACGCTGCCGGTAACGCTTCTCCACATCTACCAGTCCATGCCATTTCTCAGGCAAAGGCTCCAGTGACTTGGCCAGTATAGTGAAATCGGACACCCTCAGGGTGATCTCACCACTCCTTGTCATGAATAGCCGCCCACTGACCCCAACGAAGTCGCCTATATCCAAATCCTGCACTATCCCGTACTTTTCCTCGCCGAGCTCATCACTGCGGAAGTAAGCTTGAATTTTCCCCGAACCGTCCCGGATATCAGCGAAGGCAGCCTTTCCCATGCCTCGCTGAGCGACGATGCGACCAGCAAGGCTCAGCACCAAATCGGCGGTAACCTTGCCCTGCTCAAACAGGTCTCTCGCCTGTTGCACAGTGTGGGTGCGGTGGTAACGATTAGGATAAGGGTTGACACCACGCTCACGAAGGGCCTGAAGCTTATCCAAACGCTGTTGAGTGATACCTTCTAATCTTCTGCTCATTTCCCTGCTGTCCGGTAGCGACATTATAAGGTATCCCGTTCGCGGGTTGCAAAGAGGCAAAGCCTGACTCAGCGAGACTGGGTAGCGAGGGGGACTGGGGATTCAGGGACGCACCTATAGCCAGTCGGCCCGAAAGCCGTTAAAATAAGGAGAAAGATGGAAAGCGCCAATGACGCTTTCGAACCAGCTTTTCTCTTGGATGTTAGGTGACTGCATGCTTGAGGGGGCAAAACAAGGATGGACAAGTGGGTGCTGGCCGCCAGGTTGCTAGGCATCGGATGGTACATCGGTATATGCATTACCGGTGGCACAGCTCTGGGGCTTTGGCTTGACAAAAAGTTCGACACTTCTATATTATTTACGCTGGTTGGGCTATTCCTCGGCCTTGGCGTGGCAGCCCTTGGTAGTTATCGCATGATATCTCCATTGTTAAAAGAGCAACCAAACAAACATAAGGAGGACCATTAGTGTCCCAGCTTGGCTGCTCCACCAGGTTACTGGTTACAATCCTGCTAGTTATTGCTGCCCTCTTCATCGTTGGGCTAATCGGTGGAGCCATAGGTCGTGCCCTTGAGATAGAATCGCCACACTTTCTCCATGTACCCGTGCTTGAGATCCACAGGTTCTTCCGAGGCGATACAATTGCCGGGTCTGGGAACTTCTCCATTTCCAACACTATGATTGCCTCCTGGCTTACGGTTATTGTAGTTCTGGCTATTGCCTTTGCGGCTACCCGCAAGATGAGAATGATCCCTGGCCGCCTGCAAGGTCTGGCAGAGGGTGCGGTGGAGGCCCTGTTGAACTTTGTGGAGAGTATAGCCGGTAAGAGAGATGGCCGAAGATTCTTCCCTGTGGTGGCCACTATATTCGTCTTCGTCATATTCAATGCCTACCTCGCTCTGATGCCCGTCTTTGGCCCGGGTATTCATATCACCGAGCAAAAGGCAGTACACGCGGCAAGCGCTGGTACTGTTACTGAAGTCCTGGTCGCGGACCAGGCGACGGTCAATGAAGGCGATGTAATCTGCCTCCTGGATACCGGGAAGGAGATTACAGCTCCTGTGGGCGGCCAGATACATCTTGATGCAAAGCAAGGCGATACTCTTTCCGCCGATGCTCCAGTGGCCTCAATCGAGAGCAAGCCGCCACTCTTTCGATCCGCTAACACGGATATCAATATGACCCTCAGCCTGGCCCTCATGGCTGTCTTCTTCATCGAATTCTGGGGGTTCAGGTCTAGGGGGAGGCATCATTACCTGAGTGAGTACGCCAATTTCGGGGAGCTAATCCGGGGCATCAAGATGTTGTTCAAAGGCAAGGTAACTGCGGCCCCGATGGCAATCGTCACCGGGGTGATCAACGTATTCATGGGTGTGATAGAAGTAATAAGCCACGCGACACGTATGATCAGTTTCGCTTTCCGTCTCTTCGGCAACATGACTGCCGGGGAGATATTGCTGTTGTCGGCCACATTTCTCGTTCCCTGGATAATGGCCATCCCCTTTTACGGGCTTGAGCTTCTAATCGGGTTCATTCAGGCGCTTATCTTTGCAGGATTGACTCTGGTATGGGCCACTATGGCCGTGGCTCAACCCGAGGAAGAGCATCAACCAGCTTAGTTAAGGAAGGAGGTAAATAGATGGATCCAGAAACAATGAAAATGCTCGCCGCAGGAATGGCAGCCGGTCTGGGGCTCCTCGGTCCAGCGTTGGCACTGGGGCTAATCGGCTATGCCACGGTGCAGGCCCTGGGACGCAACCCGGAGGCCAGATCAGCCATAATGACTAACATGATATTAGTGGCAGCACTCACCGAAGCTATTGGAATCTACGCTCTAATCGTATCAATCATCCTTGCCATGGTAGCATAATGGTGGCAACCGGAGAAAGGAGGGAGCCATGGAAAATGACGGCTTACCGATATCCCTAGTGGTTCTTGTTGCGGCGGTAATCGTCGGGGCGCTTATATTCGTGGGGTGGATCGTGGCGACGATTCTCAACCACGCATTGACAGCGACGCCTGGCGGCTAAATAGTCTGCGAATCTCCTAAAGGGAGCTGAAATGCTGGATAAACTTGGCATTGATGTACCGAGCCTAGTCGCCTTTTTGATAAATTTCTTCATCCTGCTTGGGTTGCTAACACTGGTTCTGTACAAACCAGTCATCAGGATGCTTGACCAGCGTTCCGCCAAGATAAAGGAAAGCCTGGAACAGGCTGAGCGCATGAAGCAAGAGTCGGTTCGGGCTGAGGAGACGGTCAAGGCAGAGATAGAAGCCGGACGCAGGGAGGGCCAAGCACTGATGAATCAGGCGGCACAGACCGCAGAGAAGCTTAAGGGAGAGGCAAGAGCTGAGGCAAGGCAGGAAGCAGAAGCCCTTATTGCTAAAGCCCGCATTGAGATCGACAGAGAAAGAGAGGAGAGCGTCAATCAATTACGCCAGGAATTTGCCGATCTAGCTATCCTGGCGGCAGAGAAGGTGATTGGGCAGTCTCTTGACAAAAAAGCACACCAGCAACTAATTGACAAGGTTTTGGAGGAAGGACTGGCTCCCAGGAAAGAATAAGCCAGGGGAAGACAATAAACAATGGTGAAGGGTATTTCTGCTAGAAGGCATGCCCAAGCAGTGTTCCAAATCGCTCTGGAAAGTAAAGAACTGGAGCGATGGCAGAGTGACTTGGAGGAAATGGTGGACGCGCTGAAAGATCATCAGGTCACTGCTGCGCTGGAAAACCCCAGGCTTAGGCTGGAGGAAAAGGAGAAAATTCTGGAGACTATTCTGTCGGGCATAACGCCTCGAGCCATGAATCTGGCTTACTTCTTAGTGGCCAAGCACCGCCTCAGAATCTTGCCTGACCTGCTAGCTGAGTTCAGGCGGTTGTTGAATGCATATTACGGAAGAGAAATGGTGGAGGTAGTTACCGCGATACCCATCAGCGACGAAGAGAGGGACGAAATTAAAGAAAAACTGGCGGCTCTGGTGGATAAGGAACTGGTGCTTTCGGTCAAGGTTGATCCTAATGTCATGGGTGGCCTGACGGCCAGGGTGGGAGATAAGCTAGTTGACGGCAGCGTACGTACCAGGCTCCAGGATTTAAGAAGGAGCCTGACCAAAATCTAATAAATCTGGCAACAGGTTGTTCAGCAGAAACATGTCGAAATACGATGAAGGTATCGCCTCTCTTTTCGGGAGAGGGGGCTACGTGCAAAGGTTCTGGCGACCTAATGTGATGCTGGGTGTCCGAGGACACCTTACTATGATTGGCCCCCTTGATGAAACGAAGGCGTTATTGGGGGAGGTAAGATAGATGGTAACCCGTGGTGAAGATATTGTATCTATCATCAAGCAGCAAATCGAGCAGTTTGGCACACAAGTAGCTATGGTGGATGTAGGCACGGTGGTGAAGGTAGCCGACGGTTTGGCTCACATCTACGGGCTGTCGGGTGTCAAGTATAACGAGTTACTGGAGTTTCCCAAAGGCATCATGGGGATAGCACTGAATCTGGAGGAAGACAGCGTCGGAGCGGTAGTTCTCGGCGATTGTTCAGAGATTAAGGAGGGTGATGAGGTACGCTGTACCGGACGCATCCTGGAGGTACCTGTAGGCGAGGGACTCATCGGGCGGGTGATTGATCCCCTGGGACAACCGCTTGATGGTAAAGGCGCTATCAGGTATCAAAAGACGCGCCCCTTGGAGATGGTGGCTCCGAATGTAGTTCTGCGCTCTCCGGTTAGCGTCCCGGTACAAACGGGAATTAAGGCCATAGACAGCATGATACCCATCGGGCGAGGACAGCGTGAGCTGATAATCGGCGACCGCTTCACTGGCAAATCGGCCATCTGTATCGATACCATCATCAATCAGAAGGGTGGAGACCTCATCTGCATTTACGCAGCCATTGGACAGAAAACCTCGAAGGTAGCTCAGGTGGTGGCTACACTGGAGTCCTATGGTGCTATGGAGCACACCATAGTGGTCTCGGCTAACGCCTCAGACCCGGCACCTCTACAATACCTCTGTCCCTATGCCGCCTGCGCTATAGGGGAGGAGTTCATGGGGCAGGGCAAGGACGCGCTGGTAATCTATGACGACCTCTCGAAGCATGCCTGGTCCTATCGTCAGATTTCCCTGTTGCTGCGCCGCCCCCCGGGCCGAGAGGCTTACCCTGGTGACATTTTCTATCTTCATAGCCGTCTCCTGGAGAGGGCAGCCAAGCTTTCCTCAGAGCATGGGGGCGGTTCGCTCACCGCTTTGCCTATTATCGAGACCCAGTTGGGTGACCTATCAGCCTATATCCCCACCAACGTCATTTCTATCACTGATGGCCAGATCTACCTGGAAACGGACCTTTTCAATTCCGGGATTCGCCCTGCCATGAACGTAGGGCTATCCGTATCAAGGGTAGGTGGGTCAGCACAGACCAAGGCAATGAGAAAGGTAGCCGGAAGAGTGAGGCTGGAACTGGCCCAGTACCGAGAGTTGGCTGCTTTTGCTCAGTTTGGCACTGCCGACCTTGATAAAGCAACCAGGGCACAGCTAGAACGGGGCCAGAGGATCACTGAAATCCTCAAGCAGCCTCAATACAGCCCCATGTCCCTGGAGAAGGAAGTAATCATCCTTTATGCCGTCACTAACGGCTATCTGGACGACGTGCCCCTGGACAAGATAGCGGCTTTCGAGAATGGCTTACACCGGTTTATGGAGACCAACCACCCAGAAATAGGTAAAGATATCGCCAAGGCCAAGGACGTCAGGCCGGAGACAGAAGAGGCGCTGAAAGGGGCAATCCTTGCGTTCAAGCAAAGTGGCGCCTACTAGGAAAGATGGGGACAGAGTAAGACTGGGCTTGCCGCAGCATGCCTCCAGGAGAGAATACCGGGTTATGAGCTGTGATAAGATGCAAAAGCTGGGAACAGGTAAAGAATAGTGGCTAATATCCGTTTGATTCGCCGCCGCATCCGTAGCATCCAATCCACAGCCAAGATTACCAAAGCGATGGAAACGATAGCTACCTCCAAGATGAGGCGAGCCCAGGAGAACGTTTTGGAGGGCAGACCATATGCTGAAAAGATACAGCATGTCCTGGCGGACTTGGCCGCGCAGCCGAGAGGTGCCGCCCATCCCTTGTTGGAGCGCCGAGAGACGAAGAGGATCGAGGTAATTCACATCACTGCTGACCGCGGCCTGTGTGGCGGCCTCAACATCAACGTGAACCGAAGCACAGCAAACTTCATCCTTGAGCATGTCTCCCCCTCTGTGCTTATAACGGTAGGTCGCAAAGGGAGAGACTACATGCTGCGATACAGGCGCGAGGTTCGGGCTGAGTTTACCGGAATCGGCGATCGCCCGTCCCTGGCGGATACCCTCCCTATATCTAGAATTGTCATCGATGACTATAGCAACGGCTTTGTCGATCTGGTCTATCTGGCATACACTCAGTTTGTCACCACGATGACCCAGCGGCCCGTGCTCCGCCAGTTGCTCCCCGTGGAACCAGCGAAGGTGGCACATCGTGGCGAGATAGAGTACATTTATGAGCCCAGCAGCAAGATGGTTTTAGCTCAGCTTCTGCCCCGCTTTGTGGAGATGGAGGTGTACCACGCTCTGTTAGAATCCATTGCTAGCGAGCAATCAGCCAGGATGGTAGCCATGCGCAATGCTACCGACAATGCCAATGAGTTGGTGCGGGACTTGACCGTGATGTACAACAAGGCCCGGCAAGAAATGATTACCACTGAACTTCTTGATATCACCGGAGGAGCAGAGGCACTAGCTTAGGAGGTAAGAGTGGCCAAGGGCAAGGTAGCTCAAGTAATCGGGACGGTAGTTGACATCGAATTCCCACCAGAGGAATTACCAGGGCTTTTCAATGCTGTCGAGATCCATAGAGACGGGGACAAGATTGTACTCGAGGTTCAACAGCATATCGGCAATAACTGGGTAAGGTGCTTGGCCCTTTCGCCCACAGAGGGCCTACAGCGCGGCGCTGAAGTGATTGATACAGGGGCGCCTCTAACTGTGCCTGTAGGAAAGGCTACCTT
>JBGOXA010000262.1:0-3181 GCA_041478915.1 Dehalococcoidia bacterium | reverse complement strand
GAGCGGAAGGCTTTTCTCCGCTCTTTCGTGAAGCGAATCGAAATAGCCAAGGGACAAGTGACAGTCAACTATACGCTGCCCTTGCCCCCAGACGGGAAGATCACTGAATCGGTAGGAGTTCTGCCTATTGTAACCTCTGGTGGGGAAGGGGAGACTCGAACTCCCACGCCTTGCGGCACATGATCCTAAGTCATGCCTGTCTGCCAGTTCCAGCACTCCCCCAGACACAAAGTGGGCTAAAGCGTTAACGGATTCAGGAAAAAGGCGAACAGGGCGCCAACAGGACCCTCTCCGGTAAGAAATGATATATCTCGCCTCACACTATAGCACCTGGCCAGGCATGTCTCAAGCCGTTTGTGTAGGCCTGTGGTGTGCAACCGCCAGCGGCCTTCGGCCCGCCTGTAAGGCCAACGGTGCTGTCTCCGGCCTCTGACCCCGCAAATACAAACGCTCCTTACCAGACGAGGCAGCTAACGTTTCACCCTATTCTGTACTCCCATTGGCAAAAGATGTCTTTCTGGCTCTTCCGCGGAGGCACTTTCAGACACCTTACCTCTATTTCCGGATTGAACAGCTCGGCATGCTTTCGGCGCATTATGGAGCATGCCAGTTCGCAATGAGTTGCGTCCCGACCCTCACCTTCCTTCTCTAAAGCTACCAATGTTGGACAGTGAGTGACGGTAAGCACCACATCATTCCTGTGCATTGCTTGTATCTTCTCTTCAATAACAAAGTGCAATGGGCGTGCCTGCAAAACTTTCATAAAATCAACAACATCCTTCCCATTGATTCCCAGCAGTTCTTTGATGTCATCAACCATGTACCTCAGCTCTCTTTCCCAAACCCAGTGATCGCAGGCCATGGCTTCCTCATTGCTAACCCTTTCCTTGACAGAGAGATACCAAAATCCATCCAGAGTGACAAGCAATCTGGAGTATAGCTCCAGCAACCTTACGAGGGTTTCCTTAGATAAATCCTCAAATCTCAGATCGGGATTGAAGTCTGTGCTGTAATCACTCAACCCTTCCAATTCGTCTCCCTGCGCATCCTCCATTCTCCTACCTCAAGGCAGCTTGGCAAAGCATGAAAGACAGCAGGAAATCAACTCGCGCATTCTTCAAGCGCATATCAGCCAGCCTATCTTCAGACAATTTCTACTTATTGGCGTCCGAGGCAAGCACTCCGCCCACAGCCCAGTTCTCCTTCGGCACATCCTCGAAGATTATGATAGTGGCTTGAGGCGTGGTTCCAGCCACCGTTACCATTGCCTCAGTGATGAGGCGGGCCAGTTCTGCCTTTTGGGCGTGGGTCCTGCCTGGCCACATCTCTACCCTGATTATTGGCATAAGGTCACCTCCGTGATGCTACGAGCCAGACTGATTGGGCTGCCCTCAACCTCTCGCTTTCCCTTCTTCTTTTTAGCAGATTTGCGTTGGCTGGCCTGGGCCTTTGCCTGCGTTTCCTTCAGACGTTCCTTTCCTCGAAACCAGGAAGGAGTGCGATAACCTTTCATAGCTAACCGTGCCTTGTACTGACCATCAAGCTCACTGGTTCGGACGGGAGTACAGATTCTTTGTTGATATTATAGCGCCGCAACTGGCTGTCAACACAGTCTGTTCTGGCACTGGGCAATAATGTGATTGAAGCGACATGCAACATAAGAAGAAGCATCAGGGACAGGGCAGGCGAGCCATCGTCAACGCCTCGCCTGCCCTGTCAAACTTCGTTTTTCAGAGCCGCTGCTCAGGCCAGTTCGATCTCGTGCAGGTCAGGGGCTATTATGAGCTTGGGCTCGGTCAGGGCCTGTACCTCTTCAGCAGTCCAGCCGGGGGCTACTTCCTTGAGAACCATCCCTTTCTCAGTCACCTCTATGACGGCAATATCCGTTATCACCAGGTCCACACAGCGGCGCCCAGTGAGAGGGTAGGTGCATTTTCTTACAATCTTGTATCCGCCGTCTTTCATGTTATGTGGCATGACTACGATAACCTTCTTGGCCGCCAAAGCTAAGTCCATGGCACCACCTATGGTCCCCACCTTCTTAGCCGGAACCAGCCAGTTGGACAAGTCTCCCTTCTCCGAGACTTGGAGGCCTCCCAGGACAGTGTAGTCAAGCCATCCCCCCCTGACAACGCAAAAGGACTCGGCGTGTTCTAAGATGCTCATGCCAGCTCGCAGCTCCACCGGCTGGCCGCCAGCGTTGACTAGATTTGGGTCCCCCTCCCCAGCCGTGCATATGGGGCCATAGCCAAGAGCTCCATTCTCTGAATGGAAGATAACCTCCCGATCACCAGGTACGAAGTTGGATGCCAGGGTAGGCACCCCGATCCCCAGGTTGACCACATCGCCATCATTGAACTCCTTGGCGACCCGCAGTGCCATGGTCTGATCGTCTATTCTTATCTTCTCTGCCATAATGTCCCTCCTATGACCGCAACACAACCCTGTTGACGTAGATCCCGGGTGTTATGATGTGCTCGAGATTCAGCTCACCCAGTTCTACTATCTCATCCACTTCGGCAATGGTCACCTTGGCCGCTCCGGCCATGGTGGCATTGAAGGTTCTTGAGGTTCCCCTGTATACCAGGTTGCCCCAGCGATCGGCTTTGTGGGCTCTAATCAGCGCGAAATCGGCCTTGATGGCCACCTCCACCAGGTATTTTCTGCCATCGACTTCTATCACCTGTTTCCCTTTCTCGATCTCAGGGATACCAACGCCGGTGGGGGTAAGAACGCCGCCAAGGCCCGCCCTGGCACACCTGATTCTCTCCGCCATCGTCCCTTGAGGGACCATTTCAATCTCCACCTCCCCTGCCCTCACCCTCTTCTCCAAGGTGTTGACTACCAGGGGGTTAACCGGGGCAGACACGATGTGCTTCTTGCACTGGCCCGTTCTGTGTAGCACCTCAACGTCATGCTCGCCCCAGATCTCTATGCCGAACCCTCCGCTGTTGGACACCACGGTAAGATTCCTCACGGGCAGCTTGGATAGCGCTGTCAGCAGGCAACTGGGGACGGTTACTATGTTGCCAAAACCGCCCACCAGTATCACAGCGCCATCATGAACATCAGCCACGGCTTCTTCGACACTGGCAACTATCTTGTTTATTGCCATAGACACCTCCTGTTTAGGGAGAGAGGTTTGGAACTGCTCTCCCGCTTTTCTTAGCTATTTGCTCCG
>JBGOXA010000082.1:0-6975 GCA_041478915.1 Dehalococcoidia bacterium | reverse complement strand
GTGCTGGAAAAATCCGTTAGCAAACCGTTAGCAAAGGTTTACATAACATTTTAATAAGGTAGGATTTTAGTCTCGGGGTGGTCGGATTTGAACCGACGACCACCTGAACCCCATTCAGGTGCGCTACCAGGCTGCGCTACACCCCGAAACTGACTATCCCAACCCTCTCCACCCCCAAAAAAACTTGAATCGTTCTTTATGTCAACCTAAGCCAGCTCTGTTGACCAGCTGAAACGTCTGAACTGCTTGCTTCAATCAGGATCACAGTGCAGGCCATCAACGACACCTCGCGAAACTTGCTCACTACCATCCCCTCACCTTCTGCCTGGCCCCCAGACCAATCCCGACAGCTCTCCCCTATCATCTATCATTATCTTTTGCCTTAATCCTCAGTCTCGCCAGGTTCTTCTTCCCCTCCCCCACTACCCCTGCCCACCATCACCAGGGCAGGACGAATGACTCGATCATGCAATTTGTAGCCTTTTTGCAACTCCTCTATTACCTTGCCTTCCTCACCCTCTGCTTGAGTCACGGCCTCATGAAAAGCAGGATCAAATATCTCTCCCACCGATTTGATTTCTGTAAGCCCTTGTGTTTCCAGAGTTGCTTGAAGCTTGCGGTAGATAAGCCGTAGGCCGTCAACCCAGCTCAAGCCAGCCAGTGTCGGAGGGAGCGACTGCAAAGCCCTTTCGAAATCGTCAAGTACCGGCAACAGATTGATCACTAGCGCCATATTAGCAAACTTGGCATTTTCGCTTCTTTCTTGCTCAATACGCTTCTTGTAATTTCCAAAATCCGCCTCTGCTCTTTGCCAACTGCTGAGGTATTTCTTCGCCTTAGCCTCTTCCTTTTCCAGAGCGCTCTTCAAGGATTCTATATCGCCGGCTTCCAACCGTTCCTCAGCGTGTTCCTGCTCGCTATCCATAGTCACCCCTAGGTTCAAGCTGGCATCCTACTCATCAAATCGCTCATGACTGCAGAGACATAGTCCACAGTAGGAATAGCCATGCTGTAAGGCATGCGGGTAGGCCCGATGACTCCGATAGCGCCTCTCCTTTCGTCAACTCCATAGTTACTTAGGATCACGCTGCAGTCCCGTAAAGCCTGCTCCTCGTTTTCATTGCCAATGGTAACCTTAATCCCCGATTCGTTTTTCAAAGACTGTAGAAGGCTAACCAACATCCTCCTCTCCTCCAGCGCTTCTACCAAATCGAGTATCCTTTTCCCTTTCACAAAGCCTGCCTGCGTCACCAGGTGTCGCCACCCGTCAAGGAAAAACTGCTCATGCTCGTGCCTATCCTCTGCCTCCATTATCTGCATTATGACCTCAGCAATTTCCTCCTCAATGGGAGATAGATCGAGCTTCCGGCTTCCAATCTGCTGGTAGCTCAGGCCCTGGTAGGTGGCGTTCATCCTGTTGGCCCACGCAGTGAGTTGATCCTGAGACGCCGCCTCCGCTACCGAGAAAACTCGCTTCTTGATCTCCCCATCTTGGAGTACCAGCACCAACAGAACGATGGCGTCTTGAAGTGCCACCAGGTCCACATATCTG
This sequence comes from Dehalococcoidia bacterium, assembly GCA_041478915.1. Taxonomy (GTDB): domain Bacteria; phylum Chloroflexota; class Dehalococcoidia; order UBA2247; family RBG-13-53-26; genus VGOE01. The sequence goes on along the minus strand of JBGOXA010000082.1, from coordinate 5,423 downwards.
AAACGGCACAGCGGAGCACGAGGCAGGGTAGCAATGGCGATGCCTTGCAGCTTCTTAGTGAGAATGCTGACTGCCAGGCGCGCCCATGCCTCAGGCTCTGGCTCTGCCTCATAGAAGAAGCGTCGGATGGCTAGCTGGTCCTCCTCCCGAAGCTTGGACTCCTTGACTAGACATTCCACATAATAGCGATAACCCTTGTCTGAAGGCACCCCGCCAGCAGATGTATGAGGGCGAATAATGTATCCGTCCTCCTCCAGGCTAGCCATCTCGTGTCGGGTAGTAGCTGGACTGATCCCCAAGGAGTAGCCACGGGCAATGACTTCCGACGCCACCGGATTACCCGAGGCTATATACTCAGCCACTATAATCTTCAGAATAGCCCTTCTTCTCCCTGGCAGTTCCGTCATTTTCTCACCCTTATTAGCACTCTCCCGGGGAAACTGCTAATCTTTTAGAACTGTACCACTGGCCCTTTGCCTTGTCAAGCGTAGAATAGAGTGCTTGATCCGTGGGTGGGGTAGGGGTTCAAATATGGGATAGATTAGAGCAGATTATCGTCCAGGAGGTGATTTGAGCATGAGAAAGAAATCTCTCATGAGCATGATGACAGGGAGTGGCCTCCAGGGAGCCAGTTTATTGGGTAATGAGACGGGCGATGGACCAAGCCCAGGCCGGCTGCAGGGGTCACGAGGTTTGACGGCCAAGGCAATGTTGGTCTATCATAGGCATAAAGAAGATGGAGTTCATCATCAGCTCAAACGGCGATGGGGTGGAGCATGCCTTCATCACTAATAGTTGAAAAGGGAAATCTTGGTTTAGAGGCTTGGCCTGTATGGCCCGGCAAGTGTATGGCTCTCATTGGTGGTACCAGAGGTGCGAGAGCTTGCATAGTGGTGAAGCAGGGATGAGCATGGGTTATCTTTGAAAGGAGAGGTGACATGGATTCTGACAAACGGGTGCAAATAATCGCCAGCGATGCTGGCGGCACCATGACCGACATGATGGTGGTGGACACAGAAGGGAATTTCACCATTGGCAAGGCGGCTACCACTCCTCGAGACCAGTCCCTTGGTTTCTGGGAGTCCCTGGCCGATGGCTTGGAACACTGGGGAATCGATTTCGACAAAGAGGCCAAGAACATTCTGCCGGGCGTTGAGGCTGCCGTCTACAGCGGCACCACCATGATGAATGCCCTCCTCACTCAGACGGGCCGTAGGGTGGGTGTCATAACAGTGCGTGGCGATGAAGATGTCTTTCTACATGAGCGCAGCGCCGGGAAGTGGAAGGGTTATTCCTACCAAGATCTTCTTCACCAGGTCACTCACCACGGCCACACGCCGCTGGTCCCGCGGCGCCTGGTGAAGGGTGTAGAGGGACAGATAGACATGTTTGGCCAGGAAATTATCCCTCTCTACGAGGACATGGCCCGGCAGGCCGTGGAAGAACTACTGGATGAAAACGTCGATTCTATAGCTGTCTGTCTTCTGCAGTCCTTCTTGAATCCGGCGCACGAACTGAGAGTGGCTCAAATAGCTGAGGGGGCAATGACCAAACGTGGCCGGAAGGTGCCGGTATATCTGTCTCATCAATTATGCCCCATCATGAGGGAAGTGGGTCGCCTGAACACAGTGGTGCTTCACGCCTATGTCGCCGAACCAGGTCGAGAGCAGCTTTTCAAGGTAGAAAAAAGGCTTGAAGAGGGCGGTTACAAGCATCCCCTGCAGATAGTGCTGGCCCACGGAGGGTTGAGCAACATTCGCTATCCCCGTATCTATGAGGCAAGCTTTTCCGGACCCATCGGAGGACTGATGGGAGCCCGCTATCTCTCTCAGGCAATGGGTGTTGAGAACTGGGTCTGCTCTGATATGGGTGGGACCAGCTTTGATGTGGGCCTCATCAGAGGTGGTCAACCTGTCATTGAGCGCGAGGTCGTCATCAGCGGCAGGATCTACAACATTCCCACCCTCCAGATGGACACTATAGGCGCCGGCACCGGCATGTATGTCACCATAGATCCCATCACCAAGAGAATCAACATTGGCCCTGAGAGCAGCGGTGCAGAGCCCGGGCCCGTCTGCTACGAGATGGGCAATGAGACCCCGACCGTAATGGACTGCGTACTCATAATGGGCATACTGAATCCCGACAACTACCTCGGAGGCAAGAAGAAGCTTAACAAACAGAAGGCCTTCATGGCAGTCAAAGAGAAGTGTTCGGATCTTCTCGGTGTCGATCCATACTACTTCGCCGATGGGGTGTACAAGCTGATCAACAGTAGAATGAAGGAGCACATCAGATCGGTGCTCTACGCGAGGGGCTTCTCCCCAGCGGCCTTCGATTTGCTGTGTTACGGTGGGGCTGGACCGATGCATGTCGCTGGCTATACCGAAGGCCTGCCGTTCCGCAGGGTGGCTACCATGCCGTGGGCCGCCGGATTCTCCTCCTTTGGCTGTGCTGCTGAAGACATCAGCCATCGCTATCAGAAGTCAGTCCCCGTTCTCATCCCGTACGGGGCCGACGATGCCTATAAGCTGATGATGGGACAAATGATGCTAAATGCTGGCTGGGAAGAACTGGAAAAACAGGCGGCTACCGATTTCCGTGCTGAGGGGCTGCCTTGGGAACAGGCTAAGGTGCAGCAGATCGCCTACGTGCGCTATCGCGGACAGATGGAAGACCTGGAGGTGATATCTCCTCTATCGCGCATCAACAGTCCCGAAGACATGGACAAGCTGCTCGGAGCATTTGAGAGTCTCTATGAAAAGGTTTATGCCGGTGTGGCTAAACACGAGCGAGCAGGTTTCCAGATCATGGAATTGGGCATTACGGCTAAGGTTCCCAAGGTCAAGCCTAAGCTGGTGAAGCGGCCGCTGGAGGGTAGGAAGCCACCGCGGGAGGCTCTTAAGGATAGCAGAGAGGTCTACTACAATGGCGTATGGAGCAAGGCTGCGATATACGATATGGATCGCCTGAGACCGGGAAACGAGATCGAGGGAATCGCCGTAATAGAGGCCCCTGCTACCACCCTCTTCCTGCCCCCAGGAAGACGCATCAGGATGGACGAGTGGACATTGATATGGCTTACGTAGCACTTGCTGCAACAGAGAGGTTAGCTATAGGAGGTCAACATGACTAAGCGCAAGGGAATAGGAGATGGCGGGAGAACCCTCAAGCAAATGCTTGAGGACAATAGGAAACTTCTAAGGGAGACAGGTTGTTATGCTGGCATAACTCAGCCTCATGTCTTGAGGGATGACCCGGTGAAGACAGAGCTCTTCCATTCGCGCATGATGTCTTCCCTCATAGCTGGCCGCGAGACCTGCAAGATGGTCTCTGGGTCGCCGTATGTTCGCGAGGTGGCGGAGCTCTGCATGGGCCTGTATACGCCCGAAGGTGACAGTGTGGTACAGTCTACCGGAATCCAGGTGCATGTCAGCCTGATGGGAGACAACATCACCTGGATGATTGAGAACAACTACGAGGAAGACGTGGGGATCAGTGACGGCGACTTGTTCCTGGCCAATGATCCGGTGATAGCCGGAATCCATGCCCCAGACCTCTACGATATGTTGCCTGTATTTTGGGAGGGAGAGCTTGTCGCCTGGGTCTGCACCGTGATCATGGAGATGGACATCGGGGCAGTCAGTCCGGGTTGCATGCCGACGACTGCTGTGGAGCGTGGCGCTGATGGCCTCAAGTTCTGCTGCGAGAAGATAGGAAGCAATGACAGCATAAGGCGCGACTTTGAGATCAAGATAGAGATCAGTCTTGATCTTGCTGACCTCTTCCTGCTGGATCGCAAGGGCGCTGTTGCCGCCAATATCCGGATCCGTGAGGAAATCAAGAACATCATAGGTGAATTCGGCCCCGACTACTTCAAGCAGGCTATCAGAGAGCTTATAGAGGAAGAGAGACGCAACCAGATCGCCCGCATCAAACAGCGTACGGTGCCTGGACGGTTCCGCGATGTCGTGCCGTTCGAAATATATATGGCGGAGACGCCGACATCCTGGCTGCCCGCCAAGAAGGATGTCATACGGCTGATCCCCATACAGATGGACATCCTGCCGGAAGGACGCCTGGTGCTGGACTTCGATGGGATTGGTGAGTGGGGCTGGCATTCCTTCAATCCCACTCCGAAGGGTCTGTACGGTGCGTTGTCTATATCCGTTGTCCAGACGTTTTCCTATGATGGGCGGGCAAACCTGGGATCCCTTCTCCCTTGCGAGATAAAGACGCCGCCGGTTGACTCGCTGTTTAATCCCAGCCAGATCAAGAAGCTGGCCACAGCCAATCCGTGGCCGGCAGCCATAGACGTCTTCAGTCTTTGGGTTGGCATGCTGGGCACCGCCTTCTACATGCGCGGGTTTAGAGAGGAGGTGTTTAACAAAGTATCTGGCGCGGGCTGGCAACTGGCCGGCTTCGACCAGTACGGAGCGAAGCGGCCCATGATGATGGGCAATACCGGCACCTTTGGCTGCGGTGCCAGCGGCTGCTTCGATGGAGTGGATACCGGTGCCTGGATCGCCACTATGGAGACAGACACGGGCAACTGGGAAGTATACCAGTTGTTCGTCCCCGAGATATTCATGTCCAGGATGCTGGAACCCTATTCCGTCGGCTATGGCAGATATCGCTCCGGTCTTTCGATGCCCACGATGGATATGTTGCACAGGCTTACTGTGGGCATCGGCAGTGGTGCTATTGGCTGCGCCCATGACCGGATCATACCGAACCTGGGCCTCTTTGGTGGCTATCCAGGGGGAAAGCGCAACACGTTCCTGCTTCGCTACCATAATTTCCAGGATCTGGTGTCGAAGAGGCTCCCGCTGATCCACGAGATAGGTGACCCACGGGAATTCAAAAACTACAAGTATGGCGATGTGATGTACTTCAACTACATGCCGCCAACTATCGAGGTCAAGGACAAGGACCTTCTGATTTGTGATAACACTAGTCCCGGTGGACTCGGCGATCCCGTAGAGAGGGACCCAGCACTACAGAAAGCAGACCTGGACAATGGCTTGACGAACCTCGATATCACGAGAAGGATTTACTGCATTGAGGCCAGCTATGACGGCAAGGCCAAGGAATGGAAAATCGACGAGGAAGCGACGAAAAAGCTGCGTGAGGCAAAACGGAAGGAGCGCTTGTCGAGGGGAGTATCAGTGGAAGAGTGGTGGCAGAAGTCCCGTCAGCGTCTGCTGAAGAAGGACATAGACCCACTTCTCCTCGAGATGTACCGCAGCAGCATGAAGCTGAGTCAGAACTTCACAAGGGAGTTCAAGGATTTCTGGGGTTTGTCCAATGATTTCGCTCTGTGAGGTGAAGAGATGGAATACAGCAAACAGGACTTGAAAGATCTTTATGACGGCAAGCTTCCCTGGGACAAGATCAAGGAGATCATGAGTCGCCCCAAGGAC
>JBGOXA010000108.1:0-6184 GCA_041478915.1 Dehalococcoidia bacterium | reverse complement strand
CTTGCCATTTCGGTAACTCAGCATTTTCCCATAATCTTCCTTGACTACCAGGTCAACAGCAGCAATGCCAAAATACCTGCCCATTCTTCGATCATAGGCACAGGGAGCACCGCCGCGTTGTAAATGACTGAGAACTACGCTCCGCGAGCCTATCTTCGTAGCTTTCTGGATCTCCGTAGCCAGAAATTCAGCGATGCCACCGAGGGCCTTGTGTCCAAAGCCGTCCACTTCGTCGCGGGCGACAAATTCAGAGCACCCCGATGGCTTGGCCCCCTCCGCCACCACGAGAATCTCGTATCTGGCCCCTGCCCTCCTTCCCTCTTGAACCAGATCACACACCCTCTCGATAGAGAAGTCATACTCTGGGATGAGGATGATGAATGCTCCGCAGGACTCTCCCCCTTCCAAAGCCAGCCACCCGGCATTCCTCCCCATGGTTTCCACCACAAATATTCGCTTGTGAGAGCCGGCAGTAGTCCTCAGCCTGTCCACTTCCTCGGTGATGACATTCAGGGCTGTCTCAAACCCCAGGGTATAGTCCGTTCCGTGGAGGTCCTTGTCAATTGTCTTGGGGATGCCGATGATATTCACTCCTTCCTGAGATAGCTTGTAGGCCACCCCCAAGGTATCCTCCCCACCGATGGCGATCAAGGCCTTCAAGCCAAGCTTTTCTATATTGTCCAACACCGTCTTCGACTGATCGTTCTGGGGATTATATGGGTTTGTCCTCGAAGTACCCAAGAAGGTGCCTCCGTACCTATCCCAGGTCCTCACCATTTCCTCCGTGAGCGGTACGACATATCCTGGTATATCGGCCGCCAGGGGTTCCACCCGGATCAGGCCCTTCCAGCCGTCGTGGATTCCCAGAACCTCGTACTGGATACCCCTCTCCCACTGAAGCCGCTCATCGAGCGCTGTTTTGACCACCCATTTCATGGCTGGGTTCAGCCCGGCACAGTCTCCGCCGCCAGTGAGAATACCTATCCTGCTTTTAGTTGTGGGTTTCACCATTGACCCTACCCTCCACCTTCCTAAATTCACTCGTCTGAGCTTAACCGACCCATTCCTGACGACATTATACCATACCAAAGTGGAGGTCGAGGCAAGTTCAAGCCCACCCCCTAAAAAGTTGACAGTTACACAGCCATACTTCGGGTGAGGTTGTTTTTGATGTCATTCTGAGGACTCTGCCTGAGGCGGACGACGAAGAATCCCAGACATTCTTCTCCTTCCCTACGGAAGGATCAGAATGACACGCATATGTTAATAAACGATCTCTTCGGGTTGAACTGAGCTGATGGTTCAGTTATCCTATAATATGGGTTATATAGAAGGAGATTAGACGTCGAATCGTTGCCAGAACATAACAGGCCTTCCCCAGACCTGGGCTTAGTATTCAATATTCAAAGATTCAGCATCCATGACGGCCCTGGAATCAGGACTACCGTGTTCCTCAAGGGGTGCCCCTTAAGGTGCTGCTGGTGTTGCAATCCAGAGTCGTGGAATCCGCACCCTGAGATTGTCACCAACGACATGAAATGTATACGATGTGGCAAATGCCAGCAGTCGTGTCCAGTGGAAGCTATTGTCGTGGATCAAAGGGGCAGAAGTATCAATCGATCCAAGTGCAATTTGTGCTTGAAATGCGCTGAGGTCTGCCCTGCCGGAGCCATAGCTGTTAGTGGCGCATACATGACTGTGCAGGAGGTGGTAAGGGAGGTCGAAAGGGACCGGCTTTTCTATCAGAACTCCGGCGGTGGGGTAACCGTTTCTGGAGGCGAGCCGCTAGCACAATGGGAATTTGCCTCCAAACTACTCGAGGAGTGCAAGAGGAAGGGACTGCACACTGCTGTCGAGACCTCTGGATATGCTCCCTGGGAGGCACTGGAAAAAGTCTTGGACTACACCGACCTGGCTCTCTTTGATATTAAGCACCTGGACGCGGAACAGCACCGCAAGGGCACGGGGAAGAGTAACAGGCTTATCCTCGACAATGCGCGGAGAACGGCATCGAAAGTAAGGACATGGCTAAGAGTGCCCCTGATTCCTGGGTATAACGACTCAGAGGAGCACTTGAAAAGAATAGCCAAGTTTGGGTTAGAAATTGGAGCGGAAAAGATTTCGCTGCTCCCCTACCACGTGTGGGGAAAGGCGAAATACGCCAAGCTGGGAAGACGATATCCCATGGAGGGAACCCCGCTGCCATCTGATGAGTTCATCAAGCAGCGCCAGCGGATTATGGAGAGTCTGGGAGCAAAAGTCACCATTGGCAGATAGCGGCACAGAGTGAAGGATGGGTTAGAGAAGCTCCTCTGCCTTTGAGCGAAGTACTCGCTCTGGAACTGCACCCAGGCTCTGGCCAACCAGTTGACCACCCTTGAAAAACAGCACCATCGGTATACTCATTACCTGATATTTGGCAGCCATGTCATGGTTCTCATCCACGTTCAGCTTACAGAACTTCAATCTACCCTTATATTCTTCGGAGAGCTTGTCTATTATTGGGCCAACCATGCGACAAGGGGCACACCAGGGAGCCCAGAAATCTACCACCACCGGCAAGCTGGACTTGAGTACCTCCTGGTCAAAGGTCTGGTCGCTTATGTTGATCGCCATAGCGTTCTTCTCCTTCCTTCGCCTGTGCCTCTGTTAAATAACTCAGACGTGGGTGCCTCACCACAAGCAAGTTGGGGGCTGTGGCCCCCAACTTGCAAGATGCCCACCGCACAGCCGTTTCCAGCCGCTAAGTACATTCTACTTTGCCATTCCTTGCTTTTCAATCCTGCGTTTCCCTTTACCCCAGCATCATGGCCTGATGCGCGTTTTACCTGGTCAGGTCGGTCCTTCCCTTTGGGAAGGATGACACCCACAAGATGCTAAACGCCCGGAAACAGTTTGATTTGTATGGCCCGGTTCGTATACCCTTTTACTAGGGACAGGGTATTTGAACTCTGAGAGCACGCCAAACAAATGGACCTGGTTAGTTTGACCATTAATGGCAGGGACGTCAAGGCCCCAAAGGGGGAGAGGCTCCTGTGGACAGCCCTGGACAACGACATTTATATACCGAACCTCTGCGCCATTCGGGAAGCCGATTTACCCTTCGGCGGCTGTCGGCTTTGCTTTGTTGAGATTGAAGGAAGACCTTCTCCCGTTACCGCGTGCAGTCAGCCGGTGGAGGAAGGGATGATAGTGCATACCAGCACACCGCGGGTGAGTCGGCTGCGTCGGACTGCCTTTGAGTTCCTCCTCTCGCACCATCATCTTGACTGCCGCAACTGCGCCAAGAACCGGAATTGCGAGCTTCAGAGGATCGCTTCCAGACTGGGCCTTAAGCTGAAGCTACAAAGGCTCAGACGTCTGCCCAGGTCGCTGCCGATAGATTCCAGTCATCCGCTCTTCATCTATGATCCCAACAAGTGCGTTTTGTGTGGCAAATGCATCTGGGTGTGTCAGCAGAGGGGCAGCGGCGATATCGATTTCGCCTTTCGAGGCATTGATACTATAGTAAGTACTTTCGACAGTGTCCCAATGGCGGACTCGATGTGTACGTCCTGCCTGGAGTGCGTTGATGTTTGCCCGGTGGGCGCTCTGGTACGCAAGGACAGTCAGCAACCGGGGAAATAATATGGAACTTAAGATAACTACCCTTAGCGAGAACACAGTTGTGGCACGACCACGCGGGCTGCTGGGCGAGTGGGGACTGAGTATCCTGGTCGAGGCAGATGACCTCAGACTGCTGCTGGATACTGGCCAGAGTATTTCCGCCGTCAACAATGGCGATATCTTGGGAGTACCGTGGCAGGAGATAGACAAGATAGTCCTCAGCCATGGCCACTATGACCACACCGGGGGCCTGCGGCAGATATTGGGCCGGATGAAAAAGCGGGTAGAGATAATTGCCCACCCTGACTCCTGGGATACCAAATATGTTCATATCCCTGATGCCGATTACCGCGCCTACGTCGGCATCCCATTCCGGAAAGAGGACCTGGAAAGCCTGGGAGCCGTGTTGAAACTGACCGACAGGCCGGTGTGGTTGTCTGACAGCGTAGTGACCAGCGGCGAGATTCCCATGACCACCGATTATGAGGCCATCGACCCCGGCCTGTGCCTCAAGGAAGGGGAGCAATTCCATCCTGACCCACTCAAAGACGATCAGGCTCTCTTCATCAAGACGGAGGTGGGGTTGGTGGTAGTCCTGGGCTGCGCTCATCGCGGCATCATCAATACCCTACGCCATGCGCAGAAGGTGGCTGGGATGGAGCTCATCCATACGGTGATAGGCGGAACGCATCTCTTCCGTGCTTCTGAGGCGCAACTGGCGCTGACTATCGCCGAACTGAAAGCTCTTGGGGTTCAAAGACTGGGGGTTTCCCATTGCACTGGCATGCCAGCATCAGTCAAGCTGGCGCAGGAGTTTAGCGACAACTTCTTCTTCAATAACGCGGGGACTACTATCACACTTTGAGCCAAAAGTGAGATAATGCTTTTGCTGGAAACGCTGGTGTGGGGAGGTGACCAGGATGGCAATAGCAAAGGTAAGCATTATCCCTGTGGGTACAGGTAGCCCTTCGCTCAGCGAGCACGTAGCCCGGGCGGTCAAAGTCCTGCGTCAGGAGAAAAATCTGAAGTACGAGCTGACCTCGATGGGAACGATCATCGAAGGGGATCTGGACAATATCCTCAGCGTCATAAAGAAGATGCACCGGGCGGCCCTGGCTGAGGGGGTTGTGAGAGTGGTGACCACCATCGAAATTGACGACAGGCAGGACAGGCCCTCGACGATGAGCAGCAAGGTAGAGTCAGTAATGAAAAGGCTGCAGAGCTAGTTGGTTGGCAGCGCCTGGTTCAAGGACAGTTAAGTCGCGGACCAAAATATCAACCGTGAACCAGTGGTTATAGACTTGTGAGCGCCAGACGGATACTACGGTAGGCCGTCTGCGCCCAGGTTGAAGCATCCGTTACAACCGCTTGGGATTGAAAATTTTGCCGCTCATGTTCTATAATGCAACTGAGGGGATCCATGAGAAGGCCAGCAGTGGCAGGTTCGTGGTATGCTGGGTCAGAGGCAGGACTGCGCCGCCAGATTGAAGACTGCTTCCGGCATCCCCTGGGACCAGGGATGCTGCCCACCGGAACTAAGGCAACGGAAAGACACACCCTCGGGTTGGTCAGCCCCCACGCTGGCTACATATATTCTGGCCCAGTGGCATGCCACGGCTTCCTCGAGATAGCCTCAGAGCCCAAGCCCAGAATCGTGGTCGTTTTAGGCCCCAACCACAGCGGCATGGGTGCAGCCGTAGCCCTCAGCAGCGAAGATAGGTGGCAAACACCTCTGGGTGAGGTTGAGCTGGATAGCGGGGTGGGGGAGGCAATCGTTTCTGCCTCACGCTGGGCCGAATGGGACGATCTGGCCCATGTCCGAGAACATTCTGTCGAGCTTCAGTTGCCTTTCCTTCAGTATATCTATGATGCCGGATTTCGGGTTGTCCTTATCTCCATGCTAAGGCAGAGCCTGGAGGTCAGCCAGGACTTAGGCAGTGCCATCGCTACTGCCTTAAAGGGGAAGGACGGACTGGTAATTGCCAGCACTGATTTCACCCATTACGAGACACGGGCGTCGGCAGGCAAAAAAGACCACCTGGCCATAGAGGCTATCGTCAATCTAGATCCGAAGCGACTGGCGCAAGTGGTGGTTGACCATGACATCAGCATGTGTGGCCCAGGGCCAGTGATGACTATGCTCACTGCCTGCAAAGAGTTGGGGGCAACCAAGGCTCGCCTTTTGCGTTACGCCACCTCCGGCGATATCACCGGGGATCCTCAGGTGGTGGGCTATGCCTCTTTGGCCGTCTCTACCTGACCCGCACCGCGGTGTAGCGAACCGAACCGTAAGTACAATCAGGAGGTTGCCGTCACTCAATTCGACTTTATGGTGGGCCAGACAGTGGCACCAGCAACCTCCCTGAAAGACGGAGTTCTGCCCTCAAACCAAGGCCTTTCTCAGGTCAATGATACGGTCGCGCAGCAGGGCGGCCTTTTCAAATTCCAGGTTTCTGGCTGCCACCTTCATCTGAGATTCCAACTCTTTAATCAAGCGGGCCATTTCGTCCTTGGAGGCAGGGGTGACTACCTCATAGGGGCCGCGTGCCTCAGCTACAGCCTTCACCCGGTCAGTTAT
>JBGOXA010000125.1:0-5668 GCA_041478915.1 Dehalococcoidia bacterium | reverse complement strand
TGTCAATCATCTTCATGACGGAGTCCACATTGCCCCACCTGAGCTCAACCCCATTGGTATCTCTCAACCCAATGATGCCCTGCTCGTAGCAGTCCATCGCCATGGCGATGGTGCCGCCACAGGAGATAACATCCATCCCATAGTCATTGCACATCTCATTCATCTTGATGATCGCCGCCAGATCATCGATCATAAGCAAAGTTCCCAGGCTGGCCACACCTTCGTATTCCGGTCCTCCCTCCGCTTTCAGCCGGTAGGCTCCCTCTTGAGGTTTGACCACCCGCTTGCAACCAACCAAACAGCCGTGGCACTGATTGGTCCCTCTTAGATACTGTTCACCGCTCAGTACACTGCCGCCGATCTTGGGCACGAAAGCCGTCATGTCACCTACGGTCCAGTTCTTTGTGGGCACATCGCCGAGCATCGACATGTAATCCATGGCTACGTTGGTGCCCATCGCTTTCAGCGCCTGAACGGTAGGGTCTCCTTTGGCTCTCTCGGTGTATTCTCTCCTCTTCCTGGCGAACACGTCGGGGACAGCAGCGTCTACTCTGCCGGTCCCTATGGCCACGATAGCTTTCAGTTTCTTGGCGCCCATCACCGTACCCATGCCACACCGGGCGGCAAAGTCCCGCTTTTCATTGGCAATGGCTGCAAACCTGACCAGGTTCTCGCCGGCCTGACCGATCGTCAGCACTTTGGCCTTCTTGTCTCCACCGTGCCGCTCCTTCAGCAGGTCGATGATCTCGTGCGTGTTCTTGCCCCAGAGATCGGCAGCATCCCTGATTTCCGATTTGCCGCCTTGTATCACCATATAGACAGGTTTGTCTGACGCGCCCGTAATGGCGATCCCATCATAGCCAGCAGACCTCAGCCAGGCAGCAAAGGTGCCCCCACACGAGCTTTCTCCCCACATGTTGGTGAGTGGCGATTTGGCACACACTGAGAATCGTGCTCCTCCCGGCATGGCGGTGCCACTCAAGGGGCCTACGGTGATGAACAGCACATTGTCCGGTGAGAGAGGGTCAACGTGCGGCGAAACACGGTCGAAAAACAGCTTGGCTGCCAGCCCGCTTCCGCCGATGTATTGGCGCAGGAGACCCTTATTGACCTTAGAACTCCTGATAATGCCGTCGGTCAGATTCACCTCCAGCATCCTGCCTTCGAAACTTGTCATGGTTAGTTCCTTTCAGCTTCCGGCTTAGTAGCAGTTTTATCTAAGGAATCGAAACCGCCTTAAGGCATCCTGGCACCACCACTGACATTGATATAAGTTCCGGTCATGTTGCTGGAGACATCGGAACTCAAGAACAAGACAGCGGCGGCGATATCTTCAGGGGCAATCATGCTCCCGAAAAGACTCTTAGGGCCAAACATCTGTTCCACGGTTGCCTTTGCCTCGGGGTCATCCATTGTCGTCGACATACCCATTAGGGTAATCACGGGGTCATAAAAGTGTGTACGCGTGAAACCCGGACAAACCGCATTCACGTTGATCTTATACCCTGCCATATCCTTGGCCAGGGCTTCTGTCAGACCAAGGACACCAAACTTGGCGGCAGAATAGATGTGGGAGCTGTCTTGTCCCTCTAAGCCAGCTATCGAGCACGTGTTGATGATCTTACCATACTTCTTTTCCATCATGTGAGGCAAAACCGCCTGAGTACATAGAACAACGCCCTTGACCATGACACCGAGAATCCTATCAATATCCTCTTCTTCAACATCAATAAAAGGCTTGGCCAGGGTAAATCCAGCATTATTGAACAGAATGTCTATCTTGCCAAACTCCTTAAGCGCAACAGCCGCGAGATTATTGGCGTCAGTCTTCTTGCTGACATCGCATTTCACCGCTATCGCCTTTACCGCGCCTTTCGATATGTTCTTCGCCACCGCTTGTGCCTCATCCAGTATCATGTCCCCAATCACCACACTGGCCCCTTCCTTGGCATAGGCTTCGACGGTTGCCTTGCCAATACCCCTGGCCCCACCGGTCACAATGGCTACCTTACCTCTGAGTCCTAGATCCATGAATTTCCTCCTTTATCATTTGTTTTCTTTGATCTCATACTCGAAGTTTGTCGTTTTGATTTTCTGCACCCAATGAAAGACAAGATTCTCAGCTAACTGACACCTAGCTTGCCCTGACTCTGTAGCTCATGCGCCACTTTTGCCAAGCCCAGCTCTTCCAGAGTCTCTCTCTTTGGCCAGCCCGTGCTCCCATCCCAGCCCTCCAGCTCATAGTAGTGCTCAACGTGCTAGGGTTCCTCTCTGCTCGGCACCCACTCTCCTATCCACCTGTAGGACTGCTCAGCGGCATTGACTTTCCATATCGCATAGAACTGACCCATTACTCGGCTGGTCTGACTGAAGCCCATGACGGGATAGTTTTTCCATAGCTCGTCATCCGCCTGGTATTTTATGGCCTCATTATAGTAGGCCTGACTGCTAACGTTCTCCGCACCTACCTCCTTTATGCAACGATCCAGGATGTCGAAAACGACAGCCGTGGTCGAAGCCCCAGCAGCCTCGTATATCAGGTAGTCAGCGTATTTCGAGAGGTCCCCGCCGCCAGTGCGGTATTTGAGCAGCATGTCATACATCCGCTGGGTCAGGGGACTGATGTCCCGTTCATCAAGACCCAGGCACAACATCATGGATATCGCTCCATCCATGCACTGCCAACCGTTCATTTTAACCATGAACGCCAAATTAGCGCACAGAGAACCGTTAGCGTCCAGTAGCTTTGCCTTGGTCTGACCGGTAGCTAGGTAGTCCCTTACCAGGTAGGCTTCGTGCGGGGCGCTTCCGCTTAAATAATCACAGTCCTTCAGTGTCGCTGCTACACTGGTGAAGTCCGCGGTGCCCGCGGGTGATAGAGCACAGGGAACGTAGGTGAACTGGTCCGGGTGAGCTGCGGCATAATTCTTTATTCCCTCTACGTGTTCGTGATCGATCTGTGTATTCCAACCGCCGTAGCCAATCTTGGCCGGTCCCTTGCCGTGATCCCACTCATTATCCCACACCCATTTCAACATAGTGTTCCACCCACGCTCGGAAAAACCCGCGGTGGAGAACAACCATCCTGGCGGATTCTCGATGTCAGGTGTCGCACCGGAGCAGATGGCCGAGATCTTGTCTCGCTCGGCGAAAGGCCTCACGATCGCCGCATCGGTGGCGAGAACTAAAGAGATCACCTTTACTCCCTGGCTCTTGAGCCAATCATAACCGGGTATTACTCTGGCCGTGTCGAAGTGGGTATCCCACGTAGAGAGTTTTATCTTCACGCCAGGGATAAGCTTCTCATCATTGTAGTATCTTGCCGTATCAACGAATGCGTCGACGATAGGCCTGAGCGATGGCGAGGCGGCCCCGGTCAGGTCGGTCATCAAGCCTATCTTGATGGTCACCTCTCCGCCCCCTCCCCCACCGCCACAGCCAAAGCCAACGCCCAACGTAGCTACAAGGACTAGGCCCAAAAGAACTATCGTTACCCTCTTCGCAAAATTCTTCATTCTCTTTCCTTTCATGTTCCCAGGGAGTCTTTTCTTTCTGTCTTACCAATCTCGCAAGAAGCTTATACTCTCTCCTTTGGCTCCCACCCCCTTTCCACTCTCAATAGGCGCCTTAGCTAAACTGGTTCCTCGGCTTTGCCCTTCATTAGGATGTGATCATAGCTGGTACTTTATATCCTCTCATATCAGATTCTGAAAGAATGATATTTACAAGAAAAAATCATCAGCTACTATTTACGACCATGACGATCTCAGCAGATCACCCCCTTATGACGAAGGCGTTCAATATCGTCCTTGGAGTAGCCAAGGTCAGTCATCACCTCATCAGTCTGATCGCCCAAACGAGCTGGCGGAATCCGTACCTCCCAGGGCGTGTCCGAGAGCCTGATAGGGAGTCCGATTTGCCGGATCCGCCCCCATCGCGGGTGGTCCAGCTCAACCATCATACCTCGCTCTGCCAGGTGGGGATCAGAGAAGACCTCGTCCATATCCAAGACCTTGCCCACGGGCACATCCGCTGCCGACAACTGTTCGAACCATTCATCCCGAGTCTTGGTTTTGAAGATGGTTCGCAGCTCATCGAATACTTCCTCCTTCGTAGGGCTGGAAGCATACTGCTTTGCAGTCAGGTCTTCCCTTCTCAGGGCCTGGCACAGGTTCCGCCAGAAATGAGGCTCCAGTGCCCCGATCGTCAGCCACTTCTTGTCTGCGGTCTGGTAAACGGCGTAGGATGGATGCGAACCACCGAGAAAGGTGCTTCCTCTTTGGGGCACAATCCCCCTGAGGAAATACTCACCAACCTCAGGGATACTGCTTAAGAGGAATGTGACGCCATCTGTCATGGACACATCAACTCGCTGGCCCCGCCCGGTAAGCTCCCTGGCGCGGACCGCCAGCAGTATGCCGACGGTGACCCAGAGAACCGCTGCGGTCACATCGGCCAGGAAATTCTGGACCAGCACTGGAGGACTGTCTGGGGCTGTATCCGATCAGCCCAAGAACCCCACCCATGGCAGCATAGTTGGCATCATGGCCGGGCAGGTCCCGGTAGGGGCCTTCCTGGCCATAGCCCGTCACCGAACAGAAGATAATGCGAGGGTTCCTCTGGGACAAGATGTCATATCCCAGGCCCAGCCGATCCATCACCCCTGGCCGGAAGCTCTCGATGACGACATCGGTCGTAAGGGCGAGCTCTTGGAACAAGCGTTGTCCCTCAGGACTCTTGAGGTTGATGCCTACGTTCTTTGTGTTGCGCAGGGAGTCCAAGTGTACAGGGGCGTCAACGCCCTTCATGAAAGGGACGCCAGCGCCGACCCCTTTGCTTTTGGCGCCCAGCGGGCTGTTGATAGCGATGACATCAGCCCCCATGTCTCCCAGGATGCGGGCGGCTATGCTTGCCGGACCGCCTCCAGATAGATCCAGGACTCCGATCCCGCTCAGTGCTCCTTTCAATTCTACCTCCTCCGGATTACCTGCCGCATGGCTGTTACAATCCCTTATGCAGCCTGGTACCATCCACTTACTGCGAAGCAACCGTTGCCGGGGCATCCTCATCGGTGGTGACGACACCATTTACCAGCATGTCGGCAATCTCATCTTCGGAGAAGCCCAATATCTCCTTATACACGTACAGGTTGTGCTCGCCGACGCATGGGGCTGGCCTAGTCAGTGCACAGGGAGTCTGGGATAGCCGGTATGCGGGGGCATGATACGATTGGGGTCCGATCACCGGATGGTTCAATATCCGGAAGTGCTCGCGTTGCTTCAGGTGGGGATCACTGAGCAAGTCTTGACCCGTTTGTACTACTCCGGCAGCGATGCCCGTTCCCTGGAGTATGGCCATCGCCTGCTCGGCAGTAAAACCTTTTGTCCATTCACCGATCAATCGGTCCACTTCGTCCTCCTTTTCCTTGCGGCCAAGCACGGAGTCGAACCTCGGGTTTTTGGCCCACTCCGGATCACCCATCACCTGCCGCAAACGCTGCCAATCCTCATCGTTCGTCACCGCGATGGCTACCCAGCGGTCGTTGCCATGGCACGGATAGACACCATGCGGGCACATGTAGCGGTCCCTGTTTCCCCTTCGCTTGACCAGGCTGTGGTTCACCATGTAGTCCAGGACGTGAGGCCCCACGAAGCTGAGAGCCGCCTCT
>JBGOXA010000083.1:0-6935 GCA_041478915.1 Dehalococcoidia bacterium | reverse complement strand
ACATCAGTCTCTTGTGAGGCGTCGGCCTTGACAAAGATGGCCTCGCCTCCAGCCTTCCGGATCATGCCAACCGTCTCCTGACCCTCCTCTACCGCGATATCCGCAACGACCACCTTTGCTCCTTCTCTAGCGAAGGTAAGGGCTGTAGCCCGTCCAATCCCTGAAGCTGCTCCGGTAACCAAACCCACCTTTCCATCCAGTCTGCCCATGTTTAGTACCTCCTTATTTGCACGAGATTGTTCATTCTGTTTCTTCACCCAAGCTGCGCTACCTGGCAAAATCGAGCAGATAGCAGGAGGCCAGACCCGTGGACAAAACTAATCAGCCCATATTTCCACGCTCCTTTTTCAGTCTCGCCTGTTGCTGAAAGCTACGCCCATCTCCTCTCTGATGGGCCTGAGGACATAGCGGAAGGTGTTAAGTATAATCCCGTATCTGGTGTTAAGCACAAAGTAAAGTGGAGCTGAGGGGATTCGAACCCCTGACCTCCTCCGTGCAAGGGAGGCGCTCTCCCAATTGAGCTACAGCCCCATTAGTAACCCGAAATCGACGACTCAGGGGGACGGGAGTTACCGCTGCTCCCTTTCGGGAGCCTCCGCTTTTGTGGATTTTAGCATTATCAACAGAGGTGGTCAACGCAGTGTGTTTCGTCCTCGATCGGTGAATTGACGCTGTCATTCTGTATCTCCTATGACTGAAAGGGGAAGGATTTGGGGCAGTGGCGCTGGGCCCCTCTGCGCAAGGAAGCTGGATGAAAGGCGGTCTCAGTATCTGGTACTTGGTTGAAACAATTCCCATCACAACAGTGGGCAGAGACCCTTCTCTTTCTCTTCAGTAGGGATCAGGGTGACAACATAGGTGTGTCATTCTGATCCTTCCGCAAGGAAGGAGAAGAATCTCGTTTCGCTAATTTCGGCAAGGAAGTACTAGTCAAAGACCCCTTGCTGTAGGAAACCAACGAATTCCTTGTCCGAGAGTCCCAGGATCTGGGTGTAGACGTAGTAGTTATCCTGCCCCAGTGTGTGAGCGGCCTTGTAGAGGTCCGCCGGAGTTTTTGATAGCTGAGAGCCCATGCTATCGTAGGTTGATTCGCCGATCTCCTGGTGCTCCAGGATCCAAAAATGGCGGCGGTGCTTCAGTTGAGGATCGCGACGCAAGTCCTCGGCGGTCTCTACCACCCCGGCCGACACGCCAGCCTCCTGTAGGAAGGTCATCACCTCTTCAGCAGAATGGCCTATTGTCCACTGTTCTATCAGGGCGTCCAGTTCCTCTTCGTTCCTCTTTCTGTTTAGGAGGGTGGCAAACTTGCCATCCTCTGACCAGGGGGGATTGCCCATGACGCGGCACATTGCCTTCCACTCCTCATCGGTGAAAACGGCGATGGCACACCACCTGTCCTCTCCCCGGCAGCGATAGGCACCGTGAGGAGTAGCAGCGGGATGGCGGTTTCCATTCCTTCCCAGAATTTTGCCATTGACGTCATAGTCAAGCAGAGGGGGAGACAGAAACTGGATGCCAGCCTCGGACTGCGAAAGATCGATGTATTGTCCCTTGCCCGTCCTGCGGCGGTAATCCAAAGCTGCCAGGAGAGTAGCCGCCCCGAAGCGACCGGCAATGCTGTCGGTGTAGGCTCCGAAGATTACTGGTGGGTCTCGGTCAGGCCAGCCGGTGATGGCGGTGAAGCCAGAGAGAGCCGCCAGGTGAGCGCCAAAGGCGGGGAGATTGGCGTGGGGGCCAGTCTGACCTTTGGAGCCCAAGCTGATCATGATAATGTCCGGCTTTATCTCCCTTATCTCAGGGTAGCTCAGCCCCAGGCGTTTCATGGCTCCAGGGTTGAAGTTTTCGGCGACGATGTCGGCCCACAATACGAGTTTTCTGACTATTTCCGCTGCTTTGGGATGCTTCAGGTTGAGGGTTACGCCATACTTGTTGCTGTTGTAGTTATGGAAGTAACCGCTGCGGTTTGTTCCTGGGATATTGTCCTTGTAGGGTGGCGTATATCTAATGGGGTCCAGGCGTGTGCCTGTTTCCACGTGAATCACCTGCGCTCCGAAGTCGGCCAGAATCCTGGTGCACAGAGGCCCGGCAACCACCCAGGTGAAGTCGGCCACCTTCACATCCTGAATAGGTTTCACCACGTTAGATGGCTCCGGCCTGCTTCAAGAGGACCATTTCTTCTCCGGAAAGCCCCAATTCCCTGCCGTAGACCTCTTCGTTGTGTTCGCCGATCAGGGGGGCCCGCCGCCGTATCTGGCAGGAGTTCTCCGAGAGCAAAATACAAGGACGAGGGTAGACGAAGGTTTCCTTCAGTTCGGGATGCTCGATCTGAGTCCAGAAACCTCTCTCCTTGAGATGGGCATCCTTCCTCAAATCTTCTATTGTGGAGCAAGGATAAAGGGGGATGCGCCTTTTGATGGCTTCTTGGTAAAGTTCTGCTTTGGTGTGTCTGCTGAAAAAGATGGTCAGAGCCTTTGTTATCTCTTCATAGTCTTCGATAGCTATTTCGTCTGCCCGAATGCTGTAGGCGGGCCAGTTAATCTGCTTCATGCATCCTGGGGCCAGCCCATCGCTTTCCATCCATTCGGTGAGTGCCCTATTGCCTGGCGCCCCGGTAGCTCCAGCCATTAGAATAAAACAAACGAATCCGTCTTTGCATTGCCAGATCCTACGCTGATAAGCCCATTTGACGCCTGAGCGGTGGACGCAGGGTCCCGCCCTGGTGGGGTTGAATCTGGCCAGATTCCAGTGCTGCTGGTTCTGAAGGTTGGTAACAATCAGGGATTGTTGAGCAGAAACATCGATCCACTGCCCCTCGCCAGTTAGCTGCCGGTAGTGAAGGGCAACTAAGCTGCTTACTGCTGCTTCCAGCCCGGCGTGAAGGTAGGACTGAGGAAAGCCAAACTGCACCGGAGCCCTATCGGCGTCGCCTTCCACGTACATGTAGCTGCTCAGTGCCCACAAGGCGATATCAGAGCCCTGGTAGTCCTTCCAGGGTCCGGTTTGCCCGAAGGGAGTGATGGAGGTCATGATTATTCCTGGATTAATTTGACTGAGACTGGCATAGCCCAAGCCAATCTTATCCATGTATCCCGGAGGGAAGGACTCGATGACGAAATCAGCGGTCTTGACCAGTCGCCAGAATAGTTCCCGCCCGTCGGCGGTTTCGATGTTGAGGGTTATGCCTCTCTTGTTGGCATTATAGGCAAACCAGTGGAGACTCTTCTCGGGGTCAGGAATATCGTGGTAGAAGGGGCCTATCCTGCGGCTGGGGTCACCACCGGGAGGCTCTATCTTAATGACGTCGACCCCGAAATCGCCCAGTATCCGGCCACAAAAAAAGCCCTTCTCGTCAGTCAGATCCAGAGCTCGATAAGGGCTAAGAAGAGGTTCTTCCATCTCTATTCTGGATGCCCGAAAGGCAGCTTCCCTTTGTGCTTTGCAATGGTTAGTATTATATCGTCGGGCCAGCCGCTTTGCCATCTCCGCCTGGCTAAACCTGTGATGTCGCGTGCGGAGTGGAGGCACCGATGATTTGACAGTCCGCAGGAGGCTGTGATATAGCTGCATTTGGCTGCGCCGATGCTTTGTGAGTTGGGAGAAGTTGGAATGACACGCTCAAGCAAAGCTTACATGGGGATAGATGTAGGCTCGGTTAGCCTGAACATAGCCATATTGGACGAGAAGCTCCGACTCCTGGAAAGCGTCTATGAGAGGACAGGGGGGCAACCCATTCAGGTGCTAATCGATGCTTTGGATAGCCTGAAGAAGGATTTCCCTGAGTTGAATGGTGCGGTGAGCACGGGCAGCGCCCGTAATCTTGTGGCCGATATCCTGGGGATAGATAGGGAAAATGAGATCGTGACGCAAGGGAAGGCGGTGGCCTATCTTCATCCCGAAGTCCGAACAGTGATCGA
Source organism: Dehalococcoidia bacterium (assembly GCA_041478915.1). Taxonomy (GTDB): domain Bacteria; phylum Chloroflexota; class Dehalococcoidia; order UBA2247; family RBG-13-53-26; genus VGOE01. The sequence goes on along the minus strand of JBGOXA010000083.1, from coordinate 3,021 downwards.
GATTGGCGGGCAGGACTCAAAGCTGATCTTTCTGGAGCGAGATGAAAAGGATGGCAGGCCAATCACTGTAGACCACGCCCTTAACGAGATATGTGCTGCTGGGACGGGATCTTTTCTTGACCAACAGGCATGCCGGCTGGGGATTTCCATTGAGGATGAATTTGGCGACCTGGTCTTGAGGTCTGAAAGGCCGGCTGTTATCGCTGGCCGGTGCAGCGTTTTCGCCAAGTCTGACATGATCCATTTGCAACAGGCGGGAACGCCAACAGAGGACATACTGGCTGGACTCTGCTATGCCCTGGCCAGAAACTACATCAGTAATCTGGGCAAAGGGAAAAGGTTCGAAAAACCCATAGCCTTTCAGGGGGGTGTGGCAGCCAATAAAGGCGTGGTAAAGGCTTTTGAGGACTTGCTAGGAGTGGAACCGGGGGGGTTGATTATTCCCCAGCACTTCAAAATCATGGGCGCTATCGGCGCGGCAATCACCGCCCTGGAAAGAAGGAATGACAACTCTTTCAGCCTGCAAAAGGCAACAGAGCACTTAAGCCGGTATCTGGCTGAAAAGGCGAAGGAGGCCAAGCCACCTCAATTGAGGCCATTGATCAGCAAGGGAACAGGCGCCGGCTCCCTGAAAGAGAAATCTAGCTTGCTAGAGAGGCAGAAGCGGAAGGCATATCTCGGTATTGATGTTGGCGCGTCGAGCGTAAAAATTGTGGCTCTCGATGAAGAGAAGAACCTGCTGGCCAAGAGGTATATTTTGAAGGAAGGCGAGCCAATCGAGGCGGTCAAGAAGGTGCTTGAGGATGTGGGGAATGAGATAGCAGACCGCGTTGAGATTCAGGGGGTAGGGGTTACCGGCAGCGGTCGCTATTTTGTGGGGGATTTCGTTGGTGCTGACCTGGCAGTCAATGAGATCACGGCTCAAGCCAGGGCAGCCCTGGAAATTGACAAGACGGTAGACACCATATTTGAAATAGGGGGCCAGGATTCAAAATACATCTACCTGAAGAATGGAGCGGTGGTCGATTTCGAAATGAACAAGGTTTGTGCTGCCGGAACTGGCTCTTTCCTTCAAGAACAAGCGGGCAGGCTCAACGTAAGCATTGAAAAGGAATTCAGCGACCTGGCCCTCACCTCGAAAGCCCCTGTAGACCTGGGGACTCGGTGTACGGTCTTCATGGAATCCGACTTGATACACCATCAGCAGATAGGGGCGCTAAGGCAAGACCTCCTGGCCTGTCTGGCTTATTCCATTGCCAATAACTACATTGAAAAGGTGGCAGGGAACAAGAAGGTCGGTCAGAACGTATATTTCCAGGGCGGTGTGGCCGGAAACAAGAGCGTGGTGGCTGCTTTCGAGAACATCCTGGGAAGGGCTATGACGGTACCTGAGAGTCACAAGGTGACCGGTGCCGTAGGGGCTGCCTTAATTGTCATGGAAAGGAGGAAAGGCTCGCCGGTAAGAAGCAATTTCGCTGGCTTTGACCTTAAGGATAGAGGGTATGGAGTCGAATCTTTTCAGTGCCATCATTGTCCCAATAGTTGCGAGATAAAAAAGGTATCTATCGGAGGCAAACTCAGGTCGTTCTATGGCGGTATCTGTGACAGGTACGACAACATAGGAGGCAGCCCAGGCGCGACCGCCGAGGAGGACGGACCACAGTATCACGGGGGTCTTTCTGCTGGAGAGCTTCCCGATCTTTTCAGAGAAAGGGAAGAGATGTTTATGCGTTATTACAAGGAGAACGAATTTGATTCGACTTCTCCGGCGATCGGAATCCCCCGCATACTGATGTTCTTTGAGCAATTTCCCCTGTGGGCAGCTTTTTTCGCCACACTGAAACTAAGGGTGGTGCTTTCTGACAAGACCAACAGCAAGCTGGTTCATCAAGGGCTTCGGGAGGTCCTGGCTGAGACCTGCTACCCGGCCAAGGTGGCTTACGGTCACATGGTGAACCTCATGGAAAAGGGTGTTGACTGCATATTCCTGCCCAGCGTAATTGATCTGGAGAAAGACGGGGATGATGTGAACCGGAGCTACAACTGTCCCTACATTCAGGCGATCCCTTTTATACTTGGAGCTGCTTTCGACACCAAAGTCAAGATCATGAGACCGACCATATTCATGGCAGAAGAAAAGAGAAACCTCGAGGCGCAGATGATGCAGATCGGGAAGGAGTTTGGGAAAGAGAAAAAGGCCATTACTTCGGCCATAGCTGCCGCCCTTGAGGCTGAAGAAGAGTTCCAAAGGTGGCGTCTCAAAAGGGGGCAAGAGGTATTGGAGAGCCTTGGACAGGGCAATAAAGGAGTGGTGGTGATAGGCAAACCTTACAACGTTCACGACGTAGGGTTAAACCTGAATATTTCCAAGAAACTGCGAAAGCTGGGAATAATGGCCATACCCTATGACATGCTGCCTCTGGACAGCGTTAGGTTACCCTCTCAGTACTCTAACCTGGTGTGGAAGAACGAGCAGAACCTTTTGAGAGCGGCGATGCTGGTCAAGCACTACAGGAGTCTCAGTCCTATTATGGTAACCAATTATGGCTGCGGCCCGGACGCCTTTTTTGCCAAGTATCTTGAGGATACCATGGGTGAAGACCCATATCTGGTTCTGGAGGTGGATGAGCATAGCGGGGATGCCGGGATGATGACCAGGCTTGAAGCCTTCCTTGACACCCTCAACAGGCCCAAGGGGAAGATGTCTGAAGAAGGTGGAGCAGACCTGAGCGTAGTTGGCTCTCGTGGGGTGATAAGTATCTTCAAGCCCTCTAAGAAGATCAGGGAGTTGGAGAGGACGCTTTACATTTTCAATGGTTCCGGCCACTCCCATATCTGGGCAGCTGCTTTTCAATCGGTAGGAATAGATGCCGGGGTATTACCCATGCCTGATGCGCTATCGGAAGAACTGGGCAGGAAGTATGTCTCTACCAAGGAGTGCCATCCCTATCTGGTTACCACAGGAGATTTGGTCAAGAAGGTGCAGTCTGAAGATTTCGACCCGGATAGGTCGGCCTTTGT
>JBGOXA010000212.1:0-3886 GCA_041478915.1 Dehalococcoidia bacterium | reverse complement strand
ACCGGATACGGCTAGCCATTGCACGAAACGGCCCATTGCGCCGCATTTGGCGCCACCCCACGCCCCCCAGTCCCCCCGAACGAACCTCAATATCTTCTTGTGTACACCAGCAGCAGAACACCCAGGATGATGAACACCACGGGCCACGCGTTAGCAAAGCCGAACCACCAGGATAACCCAAAGTTGGCCAGGAACAGGATTACCCCCAAGACGATGAGGACAATACCCAGAAAATAGGCCAAACCGCGCCGTGCTGTTTATTTAGCCTCCTTGCCTGCCTCTGTGGGATTCCCTTTTATCTCATCGATATGCTCCTTGACCTTCTTGCCAGCCTCCGTTGCCGTCTCCTTGAGCTCCTCAATGTTCTCTTTCATCGCTTCCTTGGCGGAGAGGTCTGGGCTGGAGGCCCGCGGAACGATGATCCACAGGACTATATAGGCCACGATCCCGAGAAGACCGGCCAATAAAAGGGTGAGGATGACGAAGATCACGCGCACCAGAACAGGGTCTGTCTTGAAGTATTCTGCCAGCCCTCCACAGACGCCCCCCAGAAGCCGCTCCTTTTCACTGCGATAAAGTCTGCGCTGCTTCTCCATATTCCCTCCCTCCCAACAAGCTTAGCCCAGCAGGGCCTCCGTCAATGGGCCCATGTCCATCTGGAATTGGGTCCACATCCGCCCGTTGGAAAGCCCTCCATCGACAATCAGATTGTGGCCGTTAACAAAGCTGGAGTCGTCGCTGGCCAGCCACAGAGCCGCCAGAGCAATGTCCTCCGGAAGCCCAGCCCGCCTGATGGGCTGGAAGGTTGCCAGGACGTTTTTCACCCGCTCAAGTCTCTGAGCGAAATCCTCGGGGGTAAGTCCGGCCGCCTTCTGAAAGATAGGCGTGGCAATGAACCCTGGAGAAATACAGTTCACCCGCACGCCGCTCTCCCCCAACTCCATGGCTACGGAGTGAGTCAGGTGGATGACTGCTGCCTTGGCAGCACTGTAGATGTGATCACTCTCAACAACCCGAACGCCGGCGATACTGGCCGTGTTGATGATGCTGCCACCGCCCTGGCGCTTCATCACCGGTGCAGCGTGCTTCATGCCCAGAAACGGCCCCCGGAGGAGGACTGCCACAGTGCTATCGAAACCGTCGGTGGGTATGTCTTCAATCGGCCCCATGGGACCGCCAGCACCAGCGTTGTTGAACATGCAGTCCAGTCGCCCGAAATGTTGCACAGCGTAATCGATCGCAGCCTTGACGTCGCTTTCCTGGGTCACATCCGTGTGAAGGTAGGTGGCCTTTGCCCCCAGCTCCTTCGCCAGGCTTTTCCCTTCCTTGTCCTGAATATCTGCCACCACCACCCTAGCCCCTTCCTTGACGAAGAGCCGTACCGTAGCCTCGCCGATGCCGCTGGCTCCACCTGTGATCACTGCCACTTTGCCATCAAGCTTTCCCAATTTTGCTCCCTCCTTCAGTCTTACGCTATAGCCTCAATCAAGGGCTTCTATTTCCCCGCGTTCCACCAGTGCCGCTTTATAGACGCAGTTGCTTTTCTTTAATATACAGCAATTTGTGGTCCGTAAAATAGCCCCCCAGCCCTTCCCCCGAGGATGGCATCCCGCAGCAATGTCATTCTGATGAGTCCTTCCCTTTGGGAAGACGACGAAAAATGTAGGGAGGGGTCTAAAGACCCCTCCGAGCGGGCGGACAGAACCAAAAGGCCTATCCCTACATCTGGGCGACAAGAGATTCTTCCTCTTCCTTACGGAAGCACCGGAATGACACGGATATGTTGATAAACAACCTTACCAAAAGCCACTTGACAGCCAGCAGTGCAGGGCATCATCATTGGTTCAAACGGCGATCGAGGCGGAGCATACCTTCATCAAGACTTGAAATGAGAAATCCCATCTCCTACCGTTCTCTCCGCGTCTGGCAGCGGAACCGCGATGTTTTCTTTAAGCTTTGGCATAGCGAGGTGCCCGGCTTCTTCGCTGAGCCTCTCCTGGTGCTGTTAGCCATGGGAGGTGGCTTGGGGACCTACGTCGTGCTGGAGGGTGGCGAGAGATATATCAAGTTCATCGCGCCAGGCATTGTCGCCAGTTATGCCATGTTCAGCGCCATTTTCGAATGCACCTATGGCAGCTTCGTACGCATGAAAATGCAGAAGACCTACGATGCCATCATAGCTACCCCCGTGAACATAGAAGATGTGGTGGCCGGCGAGATACTCTGGGGCGCTACGCGCTCCTTGCTCACTGCCTGCGCCATCCTGATAGTCATCTCCGCCTTTGGGCTGGTAAGTTCCCCCTGGGCAGTCTTCGCCATTCCCCTGGCATCGCTGGCGGGCCTGATGTTTGGCTCGATAGCCCTCTTCTTTACCTCGATAGTGCCTTCCATCAATTCCTTCAACTACTTTTTCACCCTCTTCGTAACCCCCATGTTCTTCTTCAGCGGCATCTTCTTCCCCCTCAGTTCCTTCGACCCGCTGGTGCGGCATCTCAGTTGGATCGCTCCCCTCACGCCGGTAGCCAACCTGACGAGGGCTCTGGTCAGCGGCGAGCCCGGAGCAGGGGCATGGTGGGGACTGGCCATCATCGTGGGCATTATAGCCGTATTCTTTCCCCTGTCCTTGGTTACTATGCGGCGGCGCTTGCTGAAGTGATGGCAGACGGAATCCGTTCCCTGTGTTCCCCTTGATGTAAGTCAAGCACTGCCTCACGTCCCCCAGGGCCTGGCGTATTCCAGGGTAACGACGGCCCCAAATATCAGCAGGGAGGCAAAGTAGAAGTAGCCGGAATAGCTGCGCTAGGCGAAAAAGAAGGGCAGCGCCGCCAGGAGCCAGGCCACCCGCTTGGTGCTGGCAGCTAGGCCCATGAACAAGGCAGACAGCCACAAGCGCCGTCGCAATATCCAACCCAGGAGGACAAACAGCACATTAGGAGTGCGCCATCTGCGTTCTCAGCCCGGCCCACTCCTTACCCTGATCTAATCTAATCCTTCCCCCCTTACTAAAAGGGGGGAAGGATGCCCCCGAGCTTCTTCTGTGCTATACTTCGCTGCCAGAATCACATGGTAGCTGCCGCCATAATCATCGCCGTAACCTACATCGGCATAGCCTTCGCCAGGATCCCCAAGATCAACATCGACCGTCCTTCAGCAGCCTTTATCGGAGCCGTACTGATGGTGCTGGCGGGGGTGCTGTCTTTCGAAGAAGCTGTCTCAGCCATCGACTTCAACACTATTGCCCTGCTCCTGGGCATGATGGTAGTCGTCAGCGTCTTGAACAGAGCAGGCTTCTTCGCCTTGCTGGCCATCAAATCCTTAGTCGTGGGCAAAACGCCCAAGAGACTGCTTCTGGTGGTGATCGTGGCCACCGCAGTTTCCAGCGCTTTCCTCATAAACGACGTGGTTGTCCTGCTGTTCACGCCGGTGGTGATTAGGGCCTGCCGCATGATGCGGGTCAACCCCATCCCCTACCTCATAGCAGAAGCCATGGCTTCCAACGTGGGCAGTACGGCCACCATAATTGGCAACCCGCAGAACATGCTCATCGGCATAAACTCCGGCATCTCCTTCACCCGCTTCTTCCTCTATCTCTCCCCTGTGGCTTTGCTATCCACTGCCGCCTTGATAGCCGTCATATATCTTTTTTACCGCAAGGAATTTGAGAAGCCTGTCAATTATGCCGATGATCCGAAGAGGGAAGGCCTCGACTATAATCTCAAGGCCATAAAGTGGGTCACCCCGGTTTTGGCAGTGACGGTCATCCTCTTCTTCCTCAGCTCCTCCTTCGACCTGCCTCTACCGGTAATAGGACTGGGCAGTGCCGCTGTAGCGCTTGTGGTGGGACGGATGAATCCATCGGAGGTAATAAAGGGCGTGGACTGGCTGT
>JBGOXA010000060.1:0-7862 GCA_041478915.1 Dehalococcoidia bacterium | reverse complement strand
CCATCACATTACCCCCTTTACCAAAGGATATCGTCCAGTTCAAATACGGGCCCATCTTGGCACACCTGCCGCAAGCCTCTCTTAGTCTTTACGGTGCAACCGTAGCAAGCTCCTAATCCACAAGCCATGGCTGTCTCCAGACAGACCTGGACCGACTTCGGCCCGCCGAAACCACGAGCTGACATCGACTGATACATGGAAAGAGGCCCGCAAGCAAAGACCTGGTCAGCCCAGTTGACAAAATCACCGAGGAGATCGGTTATGGCACCCCTTTGCCCGTCTGACCCATCCTCGGTAGCAATGACGAGATCAACCGACGATGGCAGCAGAGACCTGGGATAGAGCAGAGAGGCAGTAGCAGACCCAGCAAGTAGGACTACGGCTCGCCTCTGGTCAAGGGCCTTATCAGCCAGAAAAACCAGAGGCGCGATTCCCACGCCTCCTGCTACCAGAAGGAGCTTGCTGGAGCCAGGATAAAGCGAGAAGCCATTACCCAAAGGGCCCAGGAGGTCAAGCTTGTCTCCCTCCCGATATCGGGAGAGGAGAGAGGTACCCTGACCAACCACACTGAAAAGCAGGGCGACTTGTTCGCCGTCAGCAATACGGTGGATACTCAAGGGTCGCCGCAGCAAAGGTTGATGGCCCTCTCCACAGCGCACCATCACGAATTGCCCTGGTTGGGCCACTTTGGCAATCTGCGGGGCCCACAGCCAGAAGAGATGAGCACCTGGCATGAGCTCTGTTCTGGACACGACCGGCGCAGCAACTTGTTTTACCATCTCGGACGATCTCTCAGATGTTAGCCACGGGAAACACCCTGTTTCGAGCTTCAGACTTCAAGCTGCAAGCTTCACGGTGTGCGGCTTTCAGCCTCAATGGCCTCCTCATGATACTCCTGGAGAGACTGGGGCAGAATGTTGTGTTTCCTTACCGCCTCGATGCCTTCAAAGCTGGCTTCAGCGGCTGCAATTGTGGTGACGTAGGGGATCTTGTACTGTATGGCCATCATACGAATGTAACTATCGTCGTATTTGCTGCTTCGGCCGGCTGGAGTATTAACAATCAGATGGATACTCCTGTTTTTGATCGCGTCTGCCAGGTTCGGCCTGCCTTCATGCAGTTTCTTTATCGGGGTATTGGGTATGTTGTTTGCCCTCAGGAGGCTGGCCGTCCCCTCTGTGGCATAAATCTTGAACGGTAGCTTGCTGATCTTTTCGGCCAGGGGAAGTAGGTTCGGTTTGTCCTTGTCGGCGATAGTTAGCAGAACATTTCCTTCCACAGGGAGTTTTGAACCGGCAGCTTCCTCTGCCTTGTAGAAAGCCAGCCCAAAGGAATCAGCTATCCCCATGACTTCTCCGGTGGATTTCATCTCTGGCCCCAACACCGGGTCTACCTCAGGAAACATGTTAAAGGGGAAAACTGCTTCCTTGACTCCAACGTAAGGGGGTGTGCGTTTCTTAAGTTCGGGGAAATCTTTCAGTTTCTTGCCTAATACCAGGTGGGTAGCAATACGCGCCATCGGAATCCCGGTCACTTTAGAAACATAAGGTACGGTGCGAGATGCTCGCGGATTAGCCTCCAGGATGTATACCTTGTCATCGCATATTGCATATTGAATATTTATTAGTCCCACCGCTTTCAAGTCTTTGACTATTCTTGCCGTATACTCTTCAATAGTGTTCAAGTGCTCTTCTTTGATTGTCCGCGGCGGAATGACACAGGCCGCATCACCGGAATGAACCCCGGCCAACTCTATGTGCTCCATAACCGCTGCGACAAAAGTGTCCTCTCCATCACAGAGCGCATCCACCTCAGTTTCAATAGCAGGTTCCAAGAACCGGTCAATGAGCATCGGATATTCGGGACTAACCTGAATAGCTTCCTCACCATGTCTTCTCAATTCCTCTTCATCATAGATGACCTTCATGCCACGACCGCCAAGCACAAATGACGGCCGCACCATCAGAGGATAGCCAATTCTGCTAGCGATAGCTATTGCCCCTTCCATAGAACGAGCCGTGCCACTTTCGGGCTGTGGTATACCAAGAGCAATCATTCTTTCCCTGAAGAGTTCCCTGTCCTCAGCAAGAGCGATGCTCTCCGGAGTGGTTCCCAAGACTTTCACTCCATTGTCTTTCAGTTCCTGAGCGATATTCAGCGGAGTTTGGCCGCCAAATTGGACGATAACGCCTTCAGGTTTCTCCTTCTCATAAATGTTCAGCACATCTTCAACGGTCAAAGGTTCAAAATAGAGTTTATTGGAAGTGTCATAGTCAGTGGACACCGTCTCTGGATTGCAGTTGACCATAATTGACTCATAACCTTCATCGCGCAGTGCGAAGGCAGCATGAACACAGGTGTAATCAAACTCGATTCCCTGACCAATTCTGTTGGGTCCACCACCTAGAATCATCACTTTCTTGTGCGGCGAAACCCCAACTTTATCCTCACCAACATAGGTAGAGTAATAATAAGCTGCATCCTTTACCCCACTAACAGGGACCGCATCAAATCGTCCGTATTTCCCGACGGCGATTCTTCTTCGTCTGACCTCCTTCTCCTTCACATTGAACAGTCCAGCTAGGTACAGATCCGAGAAACCCCATTCTTTTGCTTTGACTAACTTCTGATTGGGGAGGTCATGCCACTTATACTTAAGCAATTCCTCTTCAAACTCCACCAGTTCTTTCATCTCGTTAATGAACCATCGCCCAATGTAGGTCATTTTATATAGCTCTTCCACCGACATGCCTTTGCGCAGTGCCTCATACATCAGGAATACGCGCTCACTCGATGGCATAGCTAGTTTTACTTTTAGTTCCTCAAGCGAAAGCCGCTTGAAGTTCTTGGCTCCGCCAAGACCATAGCGCCTTATTTCCAAAGACCGTATCGACTTCTGAAGGGCTTCCTTGAATGTCTTCCCGATGCTCATCACCTCACCCACGGCTTTCATCTGGGTGCCCAAAACGTCCTTGGCTTGCGGAAATTTCTCAAACGCCCAGCGCGCAAACTTCACCACCACATAGTCACCACTGGGCTCATATTTCTCCAGTGTCCCTTCTTTCCAGTAAGGAAGCTCGTCCATCGTGATGCCTGTGGCGAGCTTTGTGGAGATGCGGGCGATGGGAAACCCGGTTGCCTTGGACGCCAGAGCGGAAGAGCGAGAGGTGCGCGGATTGATCTCTATCACCACCAGCCTGTCATCTTCCAGATTATGAGCGAACTGGATGTTCGTCCCTCCAATAACCCCAACGGCATCTACAATCTTATAGGAGAGCTCTTGCATGCGTTCCTGTAATTCCTTAGGAACTGTCAGCATTGGGGCAACGCAGAAGCTGTCACCCGTATGCACGCCCATAGCGTCAACGTTTTCGATGAAACATACTGTGATCTTCTGGTTCTTCTGGTCTCTAACAACCTCAAGCTCAAGCTCCTCCCACCCGTAAACTGACTCCTCCACAAGAACCTGCCCAATGAGGCTGAAGGAAAGACCTCTACTTACTATAGTTCTTAGCTCCTCCACATTGTAAGCAATGCCTCCCCCCGTGCCACCCAAGGTATATGCTGGCCGCAGAACAACCGGATAGCCAAGTCTCGCTGCTATCCGTTCCGCTTCCTCCACAGAGTAACAGGGGTCAGACCGGGGCACTGGAATACCGAGTTTCCCCATGGTTTCCTTAAAAGCAATGCGATCCTCCCCCCGCTCAATGGCATCAGCCTTCACGCCAATGACTTCAACCCCGTATTGTTGTAGTACCCCAGATTTGTGCAGGCTGACGGCCAGGTTAAGTCCAGTCTGGCCCCCTAGGTTAGGAAGAAGCACATCCGGCCTTTCTCTCTCAATGATCTTGGCCACAGTTTCGGGTGTCAGCGGCTCAATATATGTTCTGTCAGCCATGCCAGGGTCAGTCATGATAGTTGCCGGGTTGGAATTAACCAGCACTATCTCGTACCCCTCTTCTCTCAGCGCCTTGCAGGCCTGTGTCCCGGAATAGTCAAACTCGCAGGCCTGCCCTATTATGATGGGACCTGACCCGATAATCAGCACTTTTCTGATGTCATTTCGTCGTGGCATTTAATATCTCCCCTCCTTATTGATTGTGGCTAACACCACTGTCAAACGATAGCCGGGTAGGTTGGAGCAGATGCTCCAGGCTACCCCCTTTCATTGTTTCAACAGACCCACTCCTTCGGCAGGTGGATCGAAGATTTTGCCTTCATTCATCACTACCTTACCCCCGACGATGGTCATTACTGCCCTTCCTTTTAACTTCCACCCGTCAAAAGGGCAATTTCGCCCCTTAGATTCAAATTCCTTTGCATCAACAACCCACTCTCGATTGAGGTCGATAATCGTTATGTCTGCTGGCATGCCAACGCCTAACTCGCCTGCCTTTATCTTCAAAATCCTTGCCGGATTCGCGGCCATCTTCTCGATTGCTGAGCGAAGGGAAAGCACTCCGGCGTGAACCAGATGCGTTAAAACTATTCCTAATGCCGTCTCCAGTCCTATGACTCCAAAGGGCGGTTTATCGCTTGCCTTTTCGTCAGGGGCATGTGGGGCGTGGTCAGAGGCAATAACATCAATGATACCGTCCCTCAAGGCCCCCCTCACTGCTGCCACATCTTTAGCACTCCGTAAGGGCGGGTTCACTTTGGCGTTTGGGCCAATGTTCCTGGCATCCTGCTCTGTCAGCGTAAAGTGATGCGGGGTTGCCTCAGCCGTAACAGGCAAGCCCCTTTCCTTTGCTTGGGCAATGAGTGTTATCGATTTTGCCAGACTTACGTGGAGAAAATGGAATGGACAGCGAGTGCCTTTCACTATTTGAATGTCCCGCTCTATATAGGCCGCCTCGGAATGATAGCGCCGCCGAGCTAATCCTTCTCGTCTCCATCGGGCTGAGGATTCTTTGCGCCCCTTCAGCCGTGATTCCTCGCAATGAGGGCATATCGGGATACCATATTCTTTGGCTTCGCTCGCGGCTTTTTCTATGATGTCAAAACTTGCCACCGGGAAGCCATCATCCGTCAAGGCTACTGCTCCAGCCTTTACGCCTTGCCCAATGCTTACCAGCTCTTTTCCCTTCATTCCTTTTGTAATGCATTCCTTAGTGTAGAGGTTGACAATGCTGTCAGCTTTGGCAATGTCTAGAACCTGTCTAATCCGCTTTCCGCAATCAATCGGCGGGACAGTGTTCGGTTCGCAAACGACCGTCGCAAATCCTCCTTTAGCCGCCGCCCGAGAGCCAGTCCGAATGGTCTCCTTATATTCGTGCCGTCCCGGTTGACGAAAATGCACATGCATATCAATCAGGCCTGGGGTGACCACTCTATTCGAGGCATCAATTACTACCGCATCTTCAACTTCTATTGCTGGCGCAATACCTCTGATTTTGCCTTCCTCTACCAATACATCTAGATGGTCGTCTACACCACTGCGGGGATCAATTACTCTTCCATTCTTAATGAGCAGCTTCACTGCTTATCCTTTTTCGGCACCGCATATCTGCTGGGCCTAAACCCCTGAGCTTGAGCTTCGCTTTCCGAATAAAAAATGATCAGATTCTCTGGTTTTATCCTCTGAACCCATCGGCTATCAGAGCTATGGTATTTCTTGCTCTCCAACGTTCCCTCGTGCCACTCCGAGCTAGCGATATACTTCGGAGACGTCTCATGCTCACAATAGATACACCTCAGCATTAGAGGCTGAAAGCTCACTATCTGGAACTCCGGTTTGATATACCTTTCCTCGTTAACAGCGACACATCTCTGGTTTTGGCATCTGACCCCAAAAGGGCGGTTATAGATGGGATAGTCTACCTTGCGAACAAAGGCTTCCCTTTCCTCCCCAGGTATATCGACCTCCCTGGCTCCGAGCAGCAGACTTATGAGGGCCATCCGCACCGGCACTCCCAGTGCTGCCTGTTTGAAATACATGCTCCGCCGGTCAGCATCCATCTCATAGGCAAGCTCATCGACGCGGGGTAGCGGATGCATCACCAGCGTTTCTTTAAACTCCTTGGCTTTGAGTAGCCTTTTGTCTACCACAGGATACCGTTTTCCCAAACCCTGCTCCTCTGTCACCGCGGCATGTCTTTCCTTCTGAGCCCTGGTAACATAAAGGGCATCTATCCCTTTCTTTAGCTCAACCTGGATACCGATGTCAGGCATCATGGCGAGTTGGTGCGGACTGGAGGGTGTGATATACATGGCATCCACGGCAAAAAGCCTCGTTTCCGCGGTATAATCCAAGGCCTCAGACCTCTTCAGCTCACCTTTATACTCTGTAGCCAGTTTCCTTAGGACGTGCTCCGGTATCTCCAGGCCTGGGGCATGACGGAAAAGGATAGTGGCTCCAAACCTGGCCAGGGCATAAGCTAGAGAATGCACCGTCCGTCCGTATTTCAGATCCCCCCACAGGGCGATCTTCAGGCCTTTAATCGATTGCCTTTCCTTCTTCAGCGTATAAAGATCCAGCAGTGTTTGGGTCGGGTGTTCATGGCCTCCATCGCCAGCATTGACCACCGGGACGCCAGCATAGTCGGCCACCACTTTGGCTGCTCCCTCCCACGGGTGTCTGATAACGATTATGTCGGCGTAGCTTCCCACTACCCTGGCCATATCAGCAATGCTTTCGCCCTTAGCCAGGGAGGTAGCACCGACATCAACGGCAGTGATAACACGGCCTCCAAGCCGGTGCATGGCAGCCTCGAAGGACAGTCTCGTCCTGGTGCTTGGCTCAAAGAAGAGGCTGGCCATGATCTTACCCTGGCAGACATGAAACTGCTCACTCATGGAGCCCGCCATCTCATCTGCCAGAGAGAACACTGCCTCAATTTCGGCATTGGACAGGTCATCCACTGTTACCACGCTTCTACCTGCCAGGCCCATAATCGTCCCTCCCAGATGATGCGTTGTGCCTCAGTTCTTCTGATGCTGACTGCCCCCTAGCCCAATCCACGATAACCACCTCATCACTGCCATCCACCTCTTTCAACCTCACCTCCACCTCCTCCTTCCTTGAGGTAGGCAAGTTCTTGCCCACATAGTCAGGACGAATGGGCAACTCACGATGTCCCCTGTCTACCAGCACCGCCAGTTGAACACACTGCGGCCGCCCAAAATCGACCAGGGCGTCCATAGCTGCCCGGGTACTCCTGCCGGTGTATAGAACGTCATCTACCAACACAATTCGCTTGCCGGCAATATTAGCCGGGATGTCACTGGAACGAAGCTTCGGAGGCAACTCAAGATAGGCGAGGTCGTCCCTGTATAGTCCAATGTCCAGCGCCCCTACCGAGACCTCCACCCCCTCAATACCCTTTATAGAGGCGGCCAGCCGTCTAGCCAAGGGCACCCCCCTAGTGTATATTCCCACAACCATCAGGTCCTGGCAACCGTGGTTCTTTTCCACAATCTCATGGGCAATCCGGGTCAGGGCCCGCCTCATCTCCTCGGCAGACATTATTACCTTTTCAGACATACAAAAAACCTCTTGCCTGACTGGCAAGAGGTTTCCGAGCTTTTCCCTCTGATACTACTTGAAACCCGGTTGACTCGCGCCCGATATCCCTTGCCAGCCTCACTGGACTGGTTTAAAGGTCCAATCCTTGGACACACTTATATCACTTTCGCTGGAGTTTTGCAAGGGATCGTTGTGCGGTGTCCAGGACATACTATACAGTTTCCAGGCTATGGGTATGCTGAGTATATTAAGGAGGTCTTGGGAGTGGTGGGGATCAACGCTAATAGTTTGGAGTGGAAACGCTATGAAAGCTGGACGCCCTACCTCGCTGCTTCCGGGGAAGATCGATTACAAGCAGTTGAGAAAGGTCAACCCCGAGGCAGCCAGACTAGCTGCT
>JBGOXA010000185.1:0-4385 GCA_041478915.1 Dehalococcoidia bacterium | reverse complement strand
ATTATTCTTGAGGCCCGCTTTGAAATAGGGCACCAGTGTATCGATCAGATCTTGATTGGTCTGATAGAACTGGCAGAAGTGCGTCCCCCAGGGGACATCGCCTATGACATCAATCCCGGTTTTGCGGAGTTCTTCCATCGTTTCACCCCGTTGTGACTCTTCGGCGTTGTCGCTCCAGGTTCCATATAGAGGACGCTTTTGTGAGTGTATTTGATATTATAGTCCTGGCAGAGGGCCTGGTAAAGATTATCATAGGGAGGTTGTTTAGCGAAATTGGTGGGGTGGTGCCCCACCACCCTGGGATTGCCGAGCTCGCCGCAGGCGAGCTCGCAATGACAATAGAAGCAAATGAGCCAAAAGATGTTCACCATATTGTTGGAAGCGGACATGCGGATCGGAATCTGAGCAAGCGAATCCCAGCTAGACTTCTTATACTCCTGCGAGCTTCTTGGCAATGGTGGCCACGTGGCGTCCCTGGAACCTGGCCATGGCCAGTTCGTTCTCGCTTGGCAGGCGACTGCCATCACCTCCTGCAATCGTCGAAGCCCCGTAGGGGCTGCCACCGGTTATCTCATCCATTCTCGTCTGACGAGTCTCAGAATAAGGCAATCCCACGATTATCATCCCGAGATGAAGCAGTGTAGTGTGAAAGCTAGTAATAGTTGTCTCTTGGCCGCCGTGCTGCGTATTTGAAGAGGTGAATACACTGCCTACTTTACCGACGAGAGTGTTTTGTGCCCACAGGCCGCCGGTCTGGTCCAAGAAGTTGCGCATCTGGGCGCACATATTGCCGAAGCGAGTGGGAGTGCCAAATATGATAGCATCGGCATCGACTAGATCAGTGACCTTAGCCACGGGAATATGAGCAAAAGCTTGCCGCGC
The DNA here is from genome assembly GCA_041478915.1 of Dehalococcoidia bacterium. Taxonomy (GTDB): domain Bacteria; phylum Chloroflexota; class Dehalococcoidia; order UBA2247; family RBG-13-53-26; genus VGOE01. Next base: position 3,503 of record JBGOXA010000185.1, on the reverse strand, counting down.
CTTCTTAGCGCCTGACTTTTCCAGCGCTGCATCGGGTACTAGCTCAGGAACTTGAAGCAGTTCCACCTTTGCCCCATCAACCTCCCTGGAACCCTCGGCTACCGCCTCAGCCATTCTGTAGATGTGGCCATACATGCTGTAGAAGACCACTTTTACCTTCATACTGCCCCCTTTCTTTTTTGGTAGATTTGTTAGCGCACTGCTCCAGAGGACGTGACTCATAATGAAGAGCCCCCTAGAATATCGCGCCTGAACTCGACCCGATTTCACAATCTCATTGTTGACCCGATTCAGGAGCCGGACTGGCCTTCAGCAACCACTCGCTTCAAGGCCTCGAGCGCCCTGTCGTAGTCGGGATGGTTGGTAATCTCTTTCACATATTCCGCGTATCGCACAGTACCATCCCTATCAACAATGAAGATGGCACGGCTGAGCAGGCGCAGTTCTTTGATCAGCACTCCATAGGCAGTTCCGAAAGAGGCCTCACGGTGGTCCGAAAGAGTCTGCAAGCTCTTGATATTGTGGGCGCTGCAATATCGGGCCTGAGCAAATGGCAGGTCCATGCTCATGGTATAGATGACCACATCCCCAAGCTTGCTTGCCTCTTCTTCGAACCTCTGCGTCTGAAGATCGCAGACTGGCGTGTCGAGTGAAGTCACTACGCTTAACAGCCTCACTTTGCCCTTGCTCTGCGATAGTGCCACCTCCTTCATGTCTGTGGCCAGCAGCCTGAAATCGGGGGCCTTCTGCCCGACTTTGATCTCAGGCCCTATCAGAGTCATCGAATTACCCCGAAAAGTCACCACTCCTTTTCTTTCTTTCATGTCTCTCCTTCCTTAAATAGATGGCGGCCTCAATCAGCCCGTTCAACTCACCCGGCATGTTGCCACCTCTTGTTATCTAGCTAGTCGACCTTTTCTCCTATCCAGCTACTCCCTCGAGACAGGATACCCGGCGGCTTTCCAGGCCATCATGCTGCCCAGGACGCTGTACACCTCTCTGAAGCCCTTCTGGAGCAGGATGCTAGCGCCAAGCCCGGCGCGATGCCCCACGTTGCAGACCACTGCCACTGGCTTGTCTTTTGGGATATCGGCGGCTTTCTCCGAAAGGCGCCCCACATAGATGTGCTGAGCACCAACGATATGCCCCTCATCCCATTCGTCCTGTCCCCGGTCATCCAGTATGGTCAACTCCTCGCCCCGATCTATCCTGGCTTTCAGCTCATGCACTGACAGCAGTTGCAGGTGTTGTGTGGGGAATCCGGCATTGTACCATCCTTCGATGCCTCCCTTGAGATAACCCTGGATGCGGTCATAGCCAAGCCGTACAAGATAGCGAACAGCTCGTTCCAGGTGACACTGGTCTTCCAATACCAGGAGAATTGGCGTATCGTAGGAGAGTACCCATCCGGCGAACGCAGGAAGCCCCTCGAGCCATATGCTATACGAGCCTTTGATGTGAGCGCCGCCGAAGGCGGCCGGATTGCTTGTGTCAACCACTGCGCCCTGTTCCATCGCCTCCCTGAACTCTGTCGGGGCAAGGGGAGCCGGTAAAGGCAGGCATCCCAGGAGGGGAGGGCCCTTCAGGTTATACACTTCCATCTTGCTAAAGTAGTGCGGTCTCTCCGGCTTTTCAAACACCTTGTATCTGACGAAGCCCTCCCTGTTCACTTTCTGAAGTATCGGGTTTTGAGCTCTCTCTATGCCAAGTGTGCTTTCATCCCTAGCTGCTATATGCATGCCGCAGACGGATCCGGCGCCGTGGCCCGGGCACAGGATTACACCATCACCCAGGGGCATGATCTTGCCAAAGATGCTGTCGTACAAACTCCCGGCAAGCCTGGGGGCCTCGTGGGGACCATACAGGTCAACGCGGCCGACGTCGTCCACAAATAGCGCATCCCCGGTAAATACCATTACTGTGGCCTGGCCGGAGGAGAGGTCAGCCAGGGCATAGGACATGCTCTCGTCTGTGTGCCCTGGGGAGTGAATAGCGGTCAGTCTTAGCCTGCCAACCTGGAATTCCTGCCCATCCTTTAGGGTATGGCCGTATTTCCAGTCCAGGCCGGGGCCGTGGTAGATGTCGGCTCCGGTAAAGTTCCTGAGTTCTATTGAGCCAATTACATAGTCCTCATTACGGTGCGTCTCAAAGATATACTTGATCCTGAGGCCTTTTTGCTGAGCTAGATCAATATAGACTTGGCAGTCACGCCGAGGGTCGATCACTGCACCATCGCTCTCTGAGCCGATCAGGTAGGAGTTGTGCGCTATTCCTTCTGATTTGATGCGTTCGAAAATCATTCGCATTCTTTCTGGCTATCTTTTCCCCGCAGTTTCTGCAACCTCTGCCACCCGCTCGAGTAGAATGTCAGCATGTCCTCGTTCTTCCGAAGCCAACTTGTAGAGGAGTCCTCTGGCATCTTGGTTATCCACCAATAGCGAAGCGCGCTTGTAGAAATCATACGACATATACTCTTTCTCCAGCGCTATTTCCAGTGCTTCCATCTCGTCAGTGAATTTGTCCTCTATCTTGGCCAGAGCCGGGCTGATTTCAATGCCGCCTTCCATATAGCCTACCTTGAGCTCTCGCTTAAGCCTCTCCAAAGGCGGAAGTGCCTCTTCGCCGAGCAAACCTATAGCCTGCTCGTATAGCCTTTGCATATGGCGATCTTCAGCATTGGCGAGCATCTGGAATGTATCTTTCGCTTTCAGCGACCGGGCCTTATCTTTGGCTCCCGTGTAGAAATCGAAGGAACCCCTCTCCAGCTTGATAGCCAGCATAAGAATATCCTTTGCACTGACTGTTCCGGTGATCAACTCAGGCCTGGCTTTGGGTATGCCGGTTATAGTCTCGTAGGGCCAGTTGAGAATGCCACCATTCAGTTGATGAACACCTTTGAATCCCAGTCCACATAGGGCTATGGCTGCCGCCATACTGCGGTGCCCTGAGCGGCAGTAGACAATAATCTTCTTGCTCCGGTCTAATTCAGCCTGTCTGGCCTCCAGTTCACCCAGCGGGATAAGCATAGCCCCTGGGATGTGTCCGGCCTCATATTCCACAGGCTGTCTCACGTCCAGGAGAAGGAACTCACCCGTTTTGTCCTTGTCCAGTATAGACTTGATTTCACCTGCCGGTATACTTGTTATCTCATCAACAGCACAACTTATCTTCATCGCGATACTTCCCAGATGTCCCTGCTAGGTCCGGCCATATCTCTGTCAGAACCATGTTATCTTCCCCTCTCACACGTTGTCGGTTCAATGGTGTGGGCATTCTGAGTGCTTCACCTAGCCGACTGTTCCATCACGGCAGATCAACCGAACATCGCCTTTTGTCGCAGGTAGCCTTGTGCAATCAGTGCAAGGTCGCCTGCAGTCCCGAAACGGCGAATATTGCCTAGACACCCGCTACAGGTGCCTTTCTCAGTCCGAACATCAGCATGCCGGTCGTACCAAGTGCAATACCCACTATGATCATGACGATGCCAGTGACGAGGACGACTT
>JBGOXA010000249.1:0-3371 GCA_041478915.1 Dehalococcoidia bacterium | reverse complement strand
CGGGTTGTTCTGGCAATAGTCCTTCAATTTCTTCTCTGTCTCCATGCTCCCGCTAGCGTTGAGACCTATGCAACCAATCTTTGGTACCCCTTCATTAGTATAGCCCCAGTTGTCACTGATCCATTTTGCGACAGTCAAAACGTTTTGATACATGAGAGAATTGGCACAAAACACCCACCCAGGGGGCTCTATCAGTGGCTGGGAGGCAGACAATGAAAACAGTGGCACCTTGTCCCTCTCAGCAAAGGGCTTTAGTATCGATGCAACATAGTCTATAGGATTGATAATCACTTTCGCCCCACGCTCCTTTAACCACTCATAACCGGGTATGTCCCGGGAAGCGTCCATCTTGTCATCCCAGGCGGCAACTTTTAGTTTCACTCCAGGGATGGGGTCATCCTCGTTGATATGTCTGACCAGATCCTGCAAGGCCGTGTACAAGGGGATCAGGGCAGGCGAAGCGGGCCCCGTAAGGTCTGTGATAGTGCCTATGGTGATAACCTTCTCCCCTCCTCCCCCGCCCCCACCGCAACCCAGCAAAGGCGTGCCTACCAGTAGAACTGCAATCAGGACAGCGACTGTGCCCATTTTCAATTGTTGCCTCATCTCTTCTCCTTTCGGCTTATCCGCATCCCCGGATGACTCATGTTGCTGACATTGGCGTAGGATTCCACCCTTTCTGGCCATCCAGACTACCTCATTGGCAAGATTGCTGCAATTGGTTTCTGTCTTGGCAGGCTTCACCCTATTCTGAAATGCATCATACTGTCTGCTGCTACAAGGATGCAGCCTGGATATCGTCACCTGGATATTCACACAACTCGATCTGCACCCCAAAGGTATTGGTAAAGTCGAAGGTCGCCTCTTTGTTCTGGCCTACCTGAAACATGTGCAGCAGCTTGATGCCTCGGGCCTCCATCTCGGCAATCGCCTCCTCCATGTTGGGCACCTTCAGCGAAATGCAGATTATGCCCTCTTTCCGATCTGCCAGTGCTTGCGCTATCAGCCCGTTTGGATCCGTTGGTTGAATGAATTCGAAGCCCAATCGGTGAAAGCGCACCTTACAGCCCCATTCCTCCGACACCCAGGGCGGATCAAATGCCGTTCCAAACAGCTCCCCGAAGAGCTTGGCGGCAGCATCTACATTCTTGGCATAGGCATGAAAATGATCGATCCTCTCAACTTTCATCGGCTCCTGTACCTCCTTACGTAAATTAGAAGGGCAAATCTAGAGCTTCAATGCAACGCGATAGCCTTCAGCTATAGCATCTGCTATCTTCTTCGGCTCGGCCGAGTCGCCAATATTGTAAACCTCGGGAACCTTCCCCTCCAGCGCTTTTAGAAGCTCCCTGTTCGGCCTGGCCCCAGCAGCCAAGACTATGGTATCAGCTTCAATGGTCTGTTTTGCCCCGTCCTTAGTTGTAATGGCCAAACCATTGTCTGTTATCTTCTCATATTCAACGCCGGTTAACATGTTAACCCCAAAAGCAGCCAGCCTTCCCAGGAGCATTTCTCTAACTCCCGGCCCGATTAGGGTGGCCATTTTGGGCCCCCTCCTGGTTATGGTGACTTTCTTCCCCTTCTCTGCCAGGAAATCCGCGGTTTCACATCCCACCAACTCACCCCCGATGACAACAACCTTCTCGCCCACCGGCTGGCCTTTTAGCACCTGTTCGGCAGTAAGCACATTGCTCCGGCCAATTCCCGGAATGTCTGGAACAATAGGGCTTGCGCCTGTGGCCAGGATAACCGCGTCTGGTTTAGCCTTCTTTATTAGCTCTGGCGTGGCCTCGACACCGACGTTGACCTTGACGCCGCGCTTCTCCATCTGGGTTGAAAGGTAACCTGCCAGGGGAGCCAGGTTATCCTTGTGCGGTGGTACCGTTGCCAAAAGCAGTTGCCCGCCGAGCTGGGGCTGTTTCTCGTACAGCGTCACCCGATGTCCCCTCAGTGCCGCCACCCTGGCCGCCTCCATGCCACCAGGGCCGCCGCCGACCACTATTACCTTCTTCTTCTTGGCTGCTGGCTTGATCTCATACTCCCGCTCCCGGCTCACAGCCGGGTTCACCGAACACTGCATGTTAGCCTCGGTGAGGGCAGAGTTGATACAGCGCATGCAGGCTATGCACGGCACGATTTCATCTGTTCTTCCAGAGGCAGCTTTCTGGGCCCAATCCGGGTCAGTGATCAGGCCTCTGCCTATGGCGATGAAGTCAGCCCTGTTCTCCTGCAACATCATTTCTCCGATTTCGGGGGTCATCCTTGACCCTGCTATTACCGGTATAGTCACACGTTTCTTAATTCTGTCTGTGAAGAATGCTTGGCTGTTTGCTGGCTCTTCCATTGACAGTGACAAGAATGCTTGAATCTCTGCTGGATCTTTCACCAGTGACAGGTCAGGCATACCCCATCCGGCGATATAGCCGCGGACAGCATCGGCACCTGCCCGCTGGGCCATCTGAGCCACCTGAAGGCACTCGTCAAAGGTAAATCCCCCCTCTATGCCGAATTCCACATAGTTCAGCCTGACTATCACGGGGAAGTCTTGACCCGCTGACTCTTTGACAGCCTTTATGATTTCAAGAAGAAATCTGGCCCTGTTCCTTAGCTCACCCCCATACTCGTCCTGGCGCTTGTTTGAGGCGGCAGATAGAAACTGAGCCGGAAGGTAAAGACCCTGTGCATGAATATCTACAGCATCGAATCCGGCCTTCCTGGCTCGCTGTGCTGCCCAGGAGTACTTGCCCACCAGGTTTTTGATCTCGCTGACGGTCAACTCCCTGGGGATCTCAGGGTTTTCCCACGCCCACCCGCTGCTTGGCATAGGGATCGCTGAAGGTGCTACAGGCTGCCTGCCAGTTAGCGCTGACTTGGCTACCCTTCCACCGTGGTGTAGCTGTAAGGCTGCCTTGGCTCCGTGTCTGTGGATGGCTTCAGCTAACTGACTCAGGCCCGGAAGGAATTTGTCATCATCTACCACCAACCGGCCAGGCATATCCAGGCCGGTAGCAGCATCGACGCACGTCACTTCAACAATCACTAAGCCAACGCCGCCTTTGGCTCGTGCCTCATAGTAGCCCGTCAGTTTCTCGGTGACGTAGCCTTCAGTGCTACCGTGCCCGGTTCCCATGGGCGGCATGACAATCCGGTTCCTCAGTTCCATTTCTCCGATACGGCCCGGAGAGAATAGTTTTGGGAAGAATGGGTTATTGCCTGGCATCATACCCCCTTTTCTTGACCCTGGAGCTGTTGTTTACACTCTCTACATCCTGAAGTCTTGTCGCAGGCATGTCATGCCTGGCCAATAGCCACTTTGGTTTGGTCAGTTTTCGTACCCTGCCTTTTCCCGAATAGCGTTGCCGACTCTGCCG
>JBGOXA010000055.1:0-8022 GCA_041478915.1 Dehalococcoidia bacterium | reverse complement strand
CTCTCCTTTCGCCAGTCCTGACGGAGGGGCTACGCATGCTGCCTCCCGGTGGCAAATCAGGACCGATTCAGAAACCTACGATAGCCCCATGTTCGATAGTGGCGCTGACTCCTCCAATCTAATCCAACTCGCTATACCTTCAGGATACCTGGAATACGGCACCACCTACTACTGGAGGGTAAAATATCAAGACAGCTATTACAACTGGTCTGGCTGGTCTACAGAAACATCCTTCACCACTGCTATTCCGCGGCCACCCAATCAACCTACTGCCAGCTCTCCGTCACATGGGGCTACTGGAATCAGCCTGACCATCACCCTCAGGTCCTCGGGCTTCTCCGCCCGCGATGAGGGCGATAGCCACAAAGCTTCGCAATGGCAGATCAGGACTGAATCAGGAACCTATGATAGCCCTGTTTTTGATAGCGGTATCGATACTGCGAACCTCACCAGAATCACTATGCCAGCAGGAAAACTCGACTATGGCATCACGTACTATTGGCGGGTAAGGCATCAGGACAGGTATGGCAACTGGTCCGCGTATTCCGTGGAAAACCTCTTCACTACCGTTATACCACCACCTCAGCAACCTACTGTCAGCTCTCCGTCGGATGGGGCTGCCGGAGTCAGCCTGACGCCCACTCTTCAATCCTCGGCTTTCGTCAGTCCTGACACGAAGGCTACGCACACTGCCTCGCAGTGGCAGATCACCACCACCTCAGGGGATTACTCCAGCCCAGTGTATGACGGTGGTGCAGACACCACCAACCTGACGAGCATAACTGTACCATCAGAGATACTTGGCTATGACACCACCTACTACTGGCATGTGAGGTATCAGGATAGCTATGACAACTGGTCAGACTATTCATCGGAGGCTTCCTTCGCTACCGTGCGTTCAACAAAGGCTGATTTCTCTGCTGCCCCTATCCAGGCAGCGCCGGGACAAACAGTAACCTTCACGGACACGTCCACAGGTGATGCCACCTCCTGGGTGTGGGACTTTGGTGATGGTACGACTCCAGAAGAATGGACCACTAGACCTGAGGATGGCAAAGTTACTCATTTGTATTCTTCTGTGGGAAACTACACTGTCTCATTGAAAGTAATCGGTCCTGCAGGAGAGGACACCAAGACAAAGGTTGTTCCTATCCAGGCACCTGCTCCCGCTCCTTCCCATGGCAAGGGATTGCCGTGGGTTCCAATTGTCATAGGGATAGTTGTCGTGTTGGCCGGCGGGGGCCTATTGTGGTACATGCGCCGGAGATGACTTCACTGGCTCCCATTCAACGAGGGCGCTTACACTCGCTTTCATGGCATCTACGAGGCTGCACAGGGGTTTGGAAAGCAGGAGATCCAACCCACCCCGCTTATCGGGGGATTGCCACGGTCGCCTGCGGCGGCCTCGAAATGAGGGACTGGAAGATTAGGTTTCCTTCTGTTCCGCCGATGAGGTCCTCGCAGGCACGCTCAGGGTGAGGCATCATACCCATGACGTTGCCTTCCCTGTTGACAATACCGGCTATATTGTGCAGAGAGCCGTTAGGGTTGGCCTGTTCGGTTATCCGGCCCTGGGGGTCACAGTAGCGAAAAACGACCTGTCCGTTCGATTCCAATTCCTGTAGAGTAGCTTCATCTGCAAAGTAGTTCCCGTCATAGTGGGATATAGGGATGCGGAGCACCTGGCCTTCGTGGCACAGAGAAGTGAAGGGCAGGGAGGCATTCTCCACCATAAGAGAAACCCACTGACACCTGTACTGGAGATGGTTATTGGTCATAAGGCAGCCAGGCAGCAACCCTGACTCGCATAGAATCTGAAAACCGTTGCAGATTCCGATGACGAATCCACCCCGACGGGCAAAACGCTCCACTTCCGCCATTATGGGTGAGAAACGGGCAATGGCACCGGCGCGAAGATAGTCACCATAGGAAAAACCTCCGGGAAGGATAACACAGTCATAGCCGGAGAGGTCAGTTTCTCGGTGCCAGATGTAACTTGCCGGCTGCCCCAGGATATCGTTCACTGCGTAGTAGCAGTCCCTATCACTCCAGGTGCCGGGGAAAACGACGATAGCGAACTTCAATCTTGTTTCCGATCAACCCGTGGGACTATGGGATATGCATCGCGGCTCGCTTACTGTGAAGTACAAGGAAAATGCCTGGCACAGCAACTGGCTTCTCAAGAAACAGCTCACAAGCTGGAAAGCAATTGTGATACGATGGTGCTCACCTCGGCGCCATCAGCTTTGCCTTTTACCTGAGGCATGAGCTTACCCATCACTTTGCCTTTATCGCCAGGGCCCCTTGCCCCTACCTCTTTAATCGCCTGGCGAGCAGCAGTGGTGATCTCCTCGGCTGACATAGGTTGGGGTAGATACTCCAGTACAGAAGCAAGCTCCTTCTCCTCCCTGGCCACCAAGTCCTCTCGGTTACCCTTGCGAAAGGCGTCGATGCTCTCGCGATACTGCTTTGCCCGCTTGGAGACCACTCCCAGCAAGCCTGCTTCATCCAAGGGGACACCCTTGGCAATTTCAGCGTTATTGATATCGGCCAACACCAAGCGCAGGGCTAAAACTCGCTCCTTGTCTCTTTTTTTCAGGGATTGGTTAAGATCGTCTCTCAGCCTTTGTACTAAAGACACCCTGGACCTCACCTAGGTAGGACGGCTTGTAAGACGGCTTGTAGGACGGCCTCTTGAGCTTCTGGCGCTCTTGCGCTTCTTAGTCGCTTCCTTCTTCTTACGTTTCACGCTCGGCTTCTCATAAGACCCTCGGCGACGGATCTCAGCGAGGACGCCGTCCTGCTGCACTTTCTTGCTGAACCGACGCAGCAAGCTCTCGAAGCTTTCGCCTTCACCAGCGGTTACGCGACTCACGCATCATCCCTCCTCCCATTAATACGATTCGCAACCTATTCTACCCTCCAAGTAGCGAGGCGTCAAGCCAACCTGATTCGTCTTTGAAACCAATCCAGGATCTCCTACTCGGAGGGCGTCTCCGGTATATAGATGGCACCCTCTTCGAGACTTCCAATCTGCTCGGTGGCATTCCGGTGGTATAGATAAGCAGTATATGCCGCCAAGGCAGCATCACAAAGGTCGTGGTTGAAGTCAGCTGCATAAGGGGCAAGGGTGGGCAGGAGGTTGGCAAGCCTGATCCTTGATAAGGCTAGCCCACCAGACCTTAGCTTGGAAGGGACAGGTTTGCCCCACAGGCGAACTTTGCTGGCATATGGATAGACCTCTATCACCTGATAGCCTCGACCTTCCAATCTCTTTCTCAGCTCAATCCCGCGGTAGACCATCCTCTTAATGATAGACCTCTTGGTAGTGAAGTAACAGGGGATTCCCAGCTTGGCCAGTTGCCGCTCGCATTCCCTCCCCTTTCCCTGAACTGGCCGGCAAGGGCAACTTTCCTCGAGACAACAAAGTCCCTTCGGCAGCGTAAGAGGGGCATCAATAGCAGTAACACCAGGGGCTTGGTTAATCACTAAAGCAACCAGATCGGTATCGGAGTGGAGAAAGCCAGCAAAGGCTAGGTTCAAATTCTGATCTAAGCCAATACAAGCGCTGGCCTTCTCTGGTGAGGAAGTCAGGTCAATGCCGATGAAATCGCTTTGAGTCACTCGACGTAGTGATCCGTAGCCGAGACAGTTATGGGTGCTCCTAGTCTTCTCAATATGGCCCGAGCGGCCACAACGCCAGAAGCCGAGGCCTGCATCAGGCCACGACTGACCCCAGCCCCGTCGCCTACGGCGAACATATTCGATATCTGAGTCTCCATGTTTTCGCTTAGCTCAAGTCGGCTGGAGTAAAACTTGACCTCGACTCCATAAAGCAAGGTGTGACGTGAGGCGACTCCTGGACAAAGCCTATCCATGGCTTGCAGCATCTCTATTATGCCTTTGAGGTGACGATAAGGCAGCACGAAGCTGAGGTCGCCTGGGGTAGCCCTCTTCAAAGTAGGCTGAATAACTCCCCGCTCGATGCGCTCTACAGTGGATCGCCGTCCTTCCAGGAGATCACCGAGGCGCTGCACCAGGACGCCATCACCAAGAAGGTTGGCCAGGCGAGCCAGGTACTTCCCGTAGGCTATGGGTTCGTGGAACGGCTGAGTGAAAGAGGTGCTTACCAGAAGGGCAAAGTTGGTATTGCTCGTCTTGTGATGAGCATAACTGTGCCCATTCACGGTAATCACCGGGTCACTCCCCCCGGTGGATTCCACGGTGACCTCTCCACCAGGACAGACGCAGAAAGTCCTCACTCGATCATCGAAGGTCCTGGTAAAAAACTCTAGCTTCGGCTCGTAAAGCACATCCGTTAGCTCCTCCATTACCACCGCAGGCACCTCTACCCGAAGGCCAACATCAACCGGATTGTTATGTAGGGTGAGCTTCAACCGGTTAGCTTCTTGAGCCAACCAGTCCGTCCCTTCTCTGCCTGGGGCAAGGATCAGATAGCTGCATTGCACCTGCTCGCCGTCCGCAGTCTCGATCCCCCTGACTTCACCTTCGTGCACCAAGATGGTAGCCGCTGCTTTCTCCAACTGGATATCGGCCCGGGTAGAGAGGAAATTTTGCATCGCCCGAAGAATGGCACGACAGTGCTCCGTACCCAGGTGGCGGACGGGCACCGGAATAAGATGCAGTTCGGCCAGGGTGGCCTTGCGAGACAGCTCTCCCACCTTGTCACCTACACCATAAACCGTGTCTGTGGCTCCAAACCGCAGATAAACCTCATCCACGTACCTGATAAGATCGCAGGTCCTTTTTGCACCCAGGTAATCCTTCAGACGGCCTCCGACCTGTGGAGAAAGGGTCATTTTGCCATCACTGAAAGCACCTGCCCCACCCAGACCACCTACCATATTGCAGGGCGAACAGGTGTGACATCTGTTCCCCGTGTCCCAGACAGGGCAATTGCGACTGTCCAGGTCCTTGCCCTTCTCTAGCAGGAGGACCTTAATCCCGGCCGCCTGGGATAGCTCCAAGGCGGCAAATAGACCCGCTGGACCGCCACCAACAATAATGACATCGTATCTTTTCAGCACTTTAGCGCCTCTTCACGCAGTGAAGTCGTCTCCCGACAACCCCTTCTCAAAGTCTCACCGCCGTCAAGATAGCACAGAGAGGGAAACAACGCAAATCCTTCCCATTGGAAGGCGTTTATTTGTGCCAGGCTGCCCGCATGTGCTATGATATCGTGGGTTTTTATGTTTACCGCCGGAATTCTCACTGTCAGCGACTCAGGCTCCAAGGGAGAGCGCCAGGATACAAGCAGCCTGACCATTAGGGAATGCTTGGCCTCCCTTGGGATCCAATGGATAAAATATGACATTGTCCCTGACGAAAGGCAAGCTATTTCCGATAAGCTAAAAGAGTGGGCAGACGAGGGCTTGGATATGATCCTCACTACCGGAGGCACCGGTCTATCTCCTCGGGATGTCACCCCCGAGGCTACCCTGGCCATAGTGGATAGAGTGGTTCCGGGTTTTGGCGAGGCGATGCGGGCGGAGGGTCTGAAAAAGACCCCTCTGGCTATGCTGAGCCGGGCTGTAGCCGGTACTCGCAAGCGCACCTTGATTATCAACCTACCAGGTAGTCCTAAAGCGGTAGCAGAATGTCTGGAAGCCATATTGCCCGCTCTTCCCCATGCTATTGAGACCCTGCGGGGAGAAGTAAAAGAATGTGCCCGAAAATAGCAAAACAGGCAAGATACCATGCGCATTGACATTTTGAGTCTTTTCCCACAGATGTTTGACGGCCCCTTTAGCCAGAGCATTATCAAAAGGGCGGCTGATCGCGGCTTGGTGAGCATCTTCATCCACAATATTAGGGACTTCACTCACGACAAGCACCGCACTGTGGATGATTACCCCTACGGGGGAGGCAGTGGCATGGTGCTCAAGCCAGAACCGCTCTTCGAAGCAGTAGAATGGACAAAAAAGGAAATCAATAATGACTCAGCCCTAGTCGTCCTGCTTACGCCGCAGGGTCGGCTATTTTGCCACAAGATTGCCCAGGAGTTATCAACACAGCCGAACCTCATCCTCATCTGCGGCCACTATGAGGGAGTGGATGAGAGGGTTAGAGAGCATCTGGCTACCGATGAGATCAGCATAGGTGAATATGTCCTCAGTGGCGGTGAGTTGGCAGCCATGGTGGTGGTAGATGCCGTGACCAGACTGCTGCCTGGCGTCTTGGGCTCGGAGGAAGCCACAAAGGATGATTCCTATGCCAATGATCTTCTGGAATATCCGCAGTACACTCGGCCACCGGCATATAGGGGTTGGGAGGTACCGGCGGTCTTGCTGTCTGGAAACCACCAGGAAGTTGCCCGGTGGCGGAGAGAGCAGGCTATAAAGCGTACCCTGGAACGCCGTCCTGATCTTTTGGGAGAGGTTGCCATGCCGGAAGAGATAAGGGAAAGATAAGGGAATTGATACAGGATGAAGACAAAGAGGGAGGTTTAATTGAGTAAGGATCTGAGCTGGCTGGTGGAGGCCAAAGCAAATCCGAATATTGCTCCACTCAAGCCCGGCGCTACGGTAAAGGTGTATTACCGCATAAAGGAAGGCGATAAAGAGCGCACGCAGACCTTCCAGGGAATGGTTATCCGGGTGAGGAAGGGTAGTACTGGTGCCAGCTTCACAGTGAGGCAGGTTCTATATGGCATTGGAGTAGAGCGCACCTTCTTCTTCAACTCCCCTCACATAGAGAAGGTGGAAGTGGTGCAACAAGCGCGGGTGCGCCGTGCCAAGCTCTATTATGTGCGTGGTCTTAGCGCCAAGGCCAGCCGGACTAAGCTGAAGACAAAAATCTAAGCCACAAAGGCTTAGGAAATAGAGGGGAGACGTGGGCTACGCTGAAGTTTGTGTCAACTCACCGATAGCCCAGCGTCGAACCTTTAGCTACAGCATTCCCTCCAATCTGGATCTCGCTGTTGGGCAAGCGGTATGGGTGCCCTTTGGCCCCAAAGTGCTTCAGGGCGTCGTCTTTGAATTAACCGACCGCCCTGCTGTAGAGGAAACAAGAGAGATCGCCGGGGTCATTGATTCTTGCCCCGTGCTGACGCCCCTTCAGATTCAACTGGCCCGCTGGATAAGTGAATACTATCTGGCTCCCCTCTTCGATGCGGTGGCCCTGATGCTGCCACCCGGATTTGAGAGGAAGCTAATCACCTTCTTACAGCTATCCCCGAAAGCCCGGGCAGTCGATGCTGACCTCTTCACTCCTGATGAGAAGCAGTTGGTGCACCTCCTGGAGGCGGGGGGCAAGCTTACTCTGGGGGCGGTGGAGAAGGCTATGGGCGAGAAAAAAGCCAGCCTGGCTTTGAGTCGCCTCCTGCACCAGGGCCTGGTCACCAAGACCCAGGAACTGGAAAGGATCAGGGTAAAGCCAAAGGTCTTGCCTTACCTAAACCTAGCGGTGGAAGCTGAGGTAGCCCAGGAGGCAGCCAGGGATCTGGCTCGCAGTGCTCCAAAGCAGGCCGCCCTCCTCAAACTCCTGCTCACTAGGCAACTGCCCATTCCCCGCCAGGAAGCTACCAGGGAGGTGGGTGGCACCCCGGCAGTGGCCAGAGCCTTGGAGAACAAAGGACTGGTTCTCACTGAGTATGTCCAGGTTCTGCGCGATCCTCTGGCGTATCACAGCTATCCCGCCACTATCCCCCAGACCCTGACCGCTGCCCAGGAAGAGGCTTTTCGTCACATTCAAGATGCCCTAAGACAACCCCCCACGGACGGTGCCACAACGTTCCTTCTCTATGGCGTCACTGGCAGCGGTAAGACAGAGGTGTACTTACGCGCCCTGGCAGAGGCGATCTCCCTGGGCAAGCGGGGCATTGTCCTCGTGCCTGAGATTGCCCTTACTCCACAGACGATTGAACGCTTTGCCTCTCGCTTTACGCAGCGGGTAGCCGTCCTTCACAGCGAGCTGACTCTAGGACAACAGTATGATGTGTGGCACCGGGTGAGAGAAGGAGGTTTTGACGTAGTTATTGGCCCCCGTGGTGCCATCTTCGCT
>JBGOXA010000321.1:0-2710 GCA_041478915.1 Dehalococcoidia bacterium | reverse complement strand
GGTTCAGGCGCAGCCTTAAAATACGGCCAGAATGGCGATGTCGATGTCCTCGCCGTTCACGACAAGCCAAACGAGTTGAAATTCATCTCTGACAACTATGGCATTGAGCGTGTTCCCTTTGCCTACAACTACTTCCTCATCGTCGGTCCCGAGAGCGATCCGGCTGTCATCAAGGACATGACTCCTGAAGATGCCTTCAAGATGCTTTATGAAAGCGGCAGCGGGAAGTTCGTCTCGCGTGGCGACAACTCCGGTACCCACAGTAAAGAGAAGGCCATATGGAAGGCCGCTGGCTATGCTGACTACGACGCCGTCAAAACCGCCGGAGCTGCCGCAGGCTGGTACATAGACGCAGGCAGTGGTATGGGGCCAACCCTGCAGAAGGCCAGTGAATTGGGAGCCTATACCCTCACCGACATGGGTACCTACCTGTCTTACAAGAGCAAGCTGAGCCTGGTGCCCATTGTGGATCAAGGCAGCATTCTGCTGAACGTCTACTCGGTCATTGTCTGCACGAAGAGCACCAACCAGGTAATGGCCCAGAACATGGTGACATTCCTTACCTCGCCTGAGATACAGAAGTTGCTGGGCGAATACGGCACCAAGGATTACGGCCTGCAACTGTTCACACCGTGTGCCGGCAATGAGCCAACATCGTAGAAACATAGCAAGATTGGAGTACTGAGGTAGATTGGGTGAACTTTGGCATGGCCTGGTAGACGCGGTACACCTCATTGTATCGCGTGACCCGGAGGTCGTTGACGTAACGTGGAGGTCGCTGCGCATCTCAGTGGCCTCCACTATCCTGGCCGCACTGATCTGTATCCCCCTGGGTGGGCTGATCAGCTTCCGCAGCTTCCCGGGCAAACGGTTGCTGATCAGTGTCACTCAGACCTTGTATAGCATCCCCACGGTCTGCGTCGGCCTCTTTGTCTACCTGATGGTCTCCCATGCCGGACCGCTGGGCAGTCTCGACCTGGTTTTCACCCCCGCTGCCATGGTCATAGCGCAGATGCTCCTCATCATGCCGGTGCTGCTGGGGCTGACCATCTCCGCCCTGAGCGGGGTGGATAAATCCATCAAGGATACCACGCTGTCCCTGGGTGCCACCGAGTTTCAGGCTATCTGGGCTATCATCAAGGAGGCCAGATTCGCCATCGGCGCTGCGGTGCTCCTTGGGTTTGGCCGGGCTATCTCCGAGGTGGGTGTTGCCATGATCGTTGGTGGTAACCTGTGGAGATATACCCGCGTCCTCACCACTGCGATCTCACAACTCACCACCGAAGGTGAATTTGCAATGGCCATGGCCCTCGGTATCATCCTCATCGCCGTTGCCCTGATCGTCAATATCGTAGTCGGTGTTGTGCAGCAGAGGCGCTAATGTCCCTGATACAAGTGGTGGACCTGAACCAGCGCTACGGCGCGAAAAACGCGTTGATAGGCATATCACTCTCCATAGAGAAGGGAGAGGTGTTCGGACTTATCGGCCCGACCGGCGCCGGTAAGACAACGCTCCTGCGCCTGCTGGACCAACTCGAGCAGCCTTCCTCAGGCAAGATCTTCTTCGACGGACAAGAGGTTTCGCCAGGCCTCCGAACCGAAGTCCGCCGCAAAGTGAGCATGGTCTTGCAGAAGCCGGTGGTATTCAATGCCAGCGTCTATGACAACGTGGCTTACCCGCTCCGGGTAAGGAGGCACAACAAAAAGACCATCATTGAAAAGGTCAACATAATGCTGAAGACGGTCGGCCTCGAGGGCTATGAGAAAAGGAACGCCCGCACGCTCTCCGGTGGTGAAACCCAGAAGGTGGCTCTAGCCCGGGCCCTTATCACCGATCCACAGGTGCTCCTGCTTGACGAGCCGACAGCAAATCTCGACCCGGTGAGCCTGAACACGATCGAGGAATTCATCCTGCGATTCAATCGCGAACACGGAATGGCAATCGTGATAGCCACGCACGAGATGGCTCAGGGGCAACGCCTGGCTGACAGGATAGGGGTGATGATGGATGGGGAGCTCATCCAGGTCGGCCTGCCGCAGGAGATATTCAGCATGCCCAGGGACTTGAGAGTGGCCCGCTTTGTGGGAGTGGAGAATATCCTCAAGGGCCGCGTGATCTCAAACGAAGAAGGACTCGCCCAGATCAATCTCGGCAGTCACACTGCAGAAGCCATTGCCGACACCAGGGTTGGAGAGCAAGTTCATATGTGCATCAGGCCCGAGGACATCATCCTTTCCCTCACAGAGCCATCGAGCAGCGCTAGAAATGCATTCACCGGCGAGATAAGCCGTTTGGCCCTGTCAGGCGCCCTTGCCAGGGTTGAGATAGATTGCGGTTTTCTGTTGGTGGCACTGGTCACCAAACGGTCCGCCCAAGAGCTGGGTCTCCAGATTGGCAAGAGGATCTACGTTTCCTTCAAAGCCACGGCGGTTCACATCATTGGCCCGGCGAAGTAGATCCAAACAAGGTGTTGACTAAATAAGTCCAAGCCACCTGTCTAACCGACGATGATATCATCAAGGCGGCGCTTGGGCACGTGGTGCACGCCTTCACTGTCACGCCAGTATTTGATGTCTTCACCGGACCCTACTGCTTCAACTACCACAATCTCCTTTGGCTTACCCAAGGCCAGAACAAGCAGTATCTCATAGTGGGATGGTATCTTTAGAGCATTACAGAGTCCACTCCTATCCACATTGCCAATAATGC
>JBGOXA010000151.1:0-5095 GCA_041478915.1 Dehalococcoidia bacterium | reverse complement strand
CCTGACAGAGTCTCTGACGCCTGCCTCTCTGGAGGTTGCTTCCAAGGCCTGGCAAAACGTGCTGCGTGTAGGGAAGGAGCGACCAGGAGGCTTTCGAGATCGCGGAGTGGCGGAGCTGGAGATGTACCGCAAAGATGGCTCTACGGTATGGGTGGAAAGCTTGGTGACGGTCATGCAAGACTCTGGTGGGCGACCTGTAGGGATTCTGGGGGTCACTCGCGACATCAGCGAGCGGAAACGGGCGGGGGAGGAGCTGCGACAGGCTTACGAACGGGAAACGAAGCTGCGGTCTGAGTTGGAGGAGGAGATGAAGAGAAGAGTGGAGTTCACCAGGGCCATGGTGCATGAGCTGAAGACGCCGCTCACTTCGGTGATTGCGTCAAGCGAGCTGCTGGCATTAGAGCTTCCAGAGGGGCCGCTGCTCAGGATGGTGAGCAACATCAGCCGGAGCGCCGACAATCTAAACAAGAGGATTGACGAGCTCTTCGACGTGGCCAGAGGCGAGCTGGGCATGCTCCGCCTGAGTCTCACCTCTGTAGACCCGTTGAGAGTGCTGCGGGAGCTGGCTGATGATATGGGCCCTGTGGCTTTGAGGCAACACCAATCCCTGGTACTGGACTTGCCGCCGGCCCTTCTCCCGGTCTGGGCTGATGAAAAACGCCTGCGGCAGGTGGTACTCAATCTCCTGAGCAATGCTTGCAAATTCACTGGCGAGGGAGGGAAGATCACCTTAAAGGCCAGGGAGAAGGGTGACAGGCTGATAGTGGAGGTAAAGGATACAGGTCCTGGGTTAAGCGAGGCGGAGCAGCAGCGGCTGTTTACCGCCTATTACCGGGGAGAAGGGGATAGGGAGCGTTTCAGCGGATTGGGGCTGGGGCTGGCCTTGTGCAAGACGCTGGTGGAGCTCCACAAGGGGCAGATATGGGTGAGAAGCCAGCCGGGCAAAGGAAGCACCTTCGGCTTTTCGGTGCCTCTGGCAACAGCGAGTCAGCGGGGAGAGGGGGCTGAAGGAGAAGAATAGGAATGATGGCCGGAGGCGACTCTGGGGGCGAACTGCCCCAAAGTCCCGCAGGGAAGTACCAAATCGCCACATCTGCCCCGATATCGGAAAGAGGCTACGATGCCGCTACAAGAGTTGAAAGCCAGGGCCAGGGTGCTGGTGCTTTCTTGCCGAAATCAGCGAAACGAGATTCTTCTCCTTCCTGAAGGGAAGGAGAAGGGGATCTGGCTCACGTTTGTGACGGGAATTATTGCAACTAAGCACTAGAAAGCGGGGGCTTATCTTAGAGGAACATGAGACAATCCATAGATGCTTACCTTGATATCGAGACCACCGGCCTATTCGTTTCTTGTGACGATATAACTGTGATCGGCATCTACCTCTACAGCAGTGGAAACAGCAGACTGATCCAACTGGTAGGCGCGGAGGCGACCGGAGATAACCTTCTTGAAGCTCTGGAGGGCGTGAGCACCATCTTCACCTATAACGGTAGCCGGTTTGATCTCCCTTTCATATACGCTTATCTGGGTGTAGACCTAACCGATCTGTATCAGCATCATGACCTGATGTATGACTGCTGGAGGAAGAACCTGTATGGGGGCTTCAAGGCAGTTGAGGTCAAGCTAGGGATTCCCAGGCAACTAAAGGACATTGGTGGATTTGAGGCGATAATGCTGTGGTGGAGATACCAGAACCACAGCGACCAAGATGCGCTGGCTTTGCTTTTGGAATACAACAGCGAGGACGTGATCAATTTGAAGGCCCTGAGGGAGAAGCTGTTTCCCGAAGCAGACGAATAGCCTGGGCAAATCAGCGTCCGTAGCAGCCTGTCACACCTGATGCTATAATCTTCGCAGGCAATATGGAAGCAGTGGTCGCCAGAAAGGGCAGCTTTGATCCCGACAGCCAAAAGACTTGGATTTGAGTGAGGAAACAAGCTTAGTATGTGGGATGCTGAGAAGAAAACGGTGCTTCAGGCGGCCCGGGCGTTGGCGGAAAAGGGCCTGGTGGTGGGCACCTCGGGGAATGTGAGCCTGCGCCTCAGGGAGCCCAACGGACGGGAGTTGCTGGTCATCACGCCCACCGGGCGCTATTACGATACGCTCGGCATCGATGACATGGTAGTCGTCGATTTCGATGGGGAGCGCGTTGAGGGCAAGTTCGCCCCCTCTGAAGAAAGGATGCTGCACATCGGAGTTTGCAAAGCGCGCCAGAAGGTGAACGCCGTCATCCACTCTCACCCCGTTTTTGGCAGCGCCGTTGCCTCTGCTGGCCTGGAGATCCCTGCCTTTCTTGATGATCAGGTGGTCTATATTGGCGGAGAGATAAAAGTGGCCCCCTACGCTCTGCCCGGCAGCCTGGAGCTGGCAAAAAATGTGATTTCCGCGCTGGGGCCAAGAAACGCCGTCCTTCTAGCCAATCATGGCGCTCTCAGCGTAGGGAGGGACATGCAGCAGGCTTTTGCCATTTGTGAGTTATTGGAGAAGACAGCCAGGATATACATCTGCGCCCTGAGCCTGGGAAAGGTTAACCCACTCCCTGTTGAGGCAGTCGAGATGGAAAAGGCCTTTTTTGATTCCGTCCACGGCGAGGGCGAGGAGAAGCAGACGCCGCGATGATGTGAGAACAGGATTAAAGATTTTCCAAGCCAGTTCAGCCGAGGTTGTTCATTAATGTCATTCTGAGTAGCCTGCCTGAGACGGACGACGAAGAATCTCAGAGATTCTTCTCCTTCCTTACGGAAGGATCAGAATGACGCGTATTTGTTATAATAAACGATCTCTTCGGCCACAAAAGGCAAAAAGACTACAGGAGGATCACTAAAATGGAATGGGGAATGGCGAACCGTATGGCGCAACTGATTCAATCGGACGGACATGCTCTCTTCTTGCCGGTGGACCACGGGTACTTTCAAGGTCCCACCACGAGACTGGAAGTGCCGCGCCAGACTCTCGAGCCGCTCTTGCCCTATGCTGATGCCGTGTTCATCACCAGAGGGGTGCTACGCTCGTCAGTAGACCCCGACAACGCCAAGCCGATTATTCTCCGGGTATCTGGTGGCGCTAGCGTCATCGGGAAAGACCTGGCCAACGAAGGAATTACCACCTCCATGGAGGAGGCCATCCGCCTTAATGCTTGTGCGGTAGGCATTTCCATTTTCGTGGGCAGCGACTACGAGCGTCAGTCACTGCTGAACCTGTCGAAGCTTGTCGATGAAGGTGAGAAGTACGGCATCCCGGTCATGGCCGTTACTGCCGTGGGCAAGGAACTGGGGAAACGGGACGCCCGCTACCTGGCGCTGGCCTGCCGTATCGGGGCCGAGCTAGGCGCGCGGGTGGTGAAGACCTACTACTGCGAAGACGGCTTTGAGAAGGTGGTAAGGGGTTGCCCTGTTCCAGTGGTTATGGCAGGCGGGCCCAAGACAGAGTCAGAGCTTGAGGTGTTCCAGTTTGTCTATGATGGCATGCAGAAAGGTGCTATAGGCGTGAATCTGGGAAGGAACGTCTGGCAGAATGATTTCCCTGTAGGGATGATCAAGGGCATACGGGCCATTATTCACCAAAACGCCACTCCGAAAGAAGCTCAGGAGATATATGAAAGCATAAAGAGCAAGGCACTCTAGCCTCTTATAGCTCTGGGCTGACTTAACGAGGGGTAATCATGTACTTCTTTCTAGCAATAATTGGCTTAGCAGTTGTCATTTCTCTCCTTTACTGGATGGGTGATAAATGGAGCAAAGCTAAAAAATACGATAAACTGAAGCCAAAACTGCACAGTTTGGACGTTTATAAGAGAGAACTGGAATCCAAGGAATCTCAATTAAAGAGTCAGCAAGAGCATGCTGACACAATAATCAAAGAAAAATCGCAGGGATTTCCTTGGTTGGCGCAAGCATTTGCTGACTACTTCCATCTTCAAGACTTAAAACAGGCTGAGTATCTCGAACATAAATCCCACCCAGCGCCAAAGGCAGCCGAGCGTGTTAGAGAAATAGCCTCCCGTCGCAGGATTGCAGAACAACTCTATAGAGTACTGAACTATAAACTTGAATATTATGAGAACCTCTTTCCGTGGCTAGTTGATTTTACAGGCGAAGATGTTGATGACCTGATAGTTCAGATTATAGAAAAGAGTGGGAAAGGTGCAAAAGAGCTCGAAGAACCTGAGGATGCTGCAAAGAAGTTGCTCACTGAAGCCGAATATAACAGAATGTCGACAGTGGCGAAATATCAATTGGCGCTTGACCGATATTGGCAAAAGAAGAAATCCAAATGGGAAATCGGCAGAGACTACGAGCGTTATATTGGCTATCTATACGAAACAACTAGTCATAGCGTCTATTATCAGGGTATCATTGAGGGATTGCAAGACTTAGGCAGAGACCTTATAGCAACAAGCGGAGACAAAACTGAGGTCATACAATGCAAAATTGGTCACAACAAAGAACCGTTCACGAAAAGCACATTTTTCAACTTTTTGGAACGACGATTGAATATTGGCTGAAACATAGGGAGAGGGGAATATCTCCTCAACTTGAACTGCTTCCAGGACTGCTACAGAAAGAGAGGATTAAGGCTACATTTATTACTTCGACAAAATTGTCGGAAAAGGCTAGAGAATTTGCAAAGGTACTAGGAGTTCAGGTTTTGGAGGACTTCCCGCTCCAGCGTTATCCCTCCATTAAATGTAATGTCTCTAGGCAGACTGGCAGTGAGAAAATTTATCACCTTCCCTTTGACCAACAATACGACCGAACCATAATTGAACAGGAGCGAAATGAATGCTATGTTGAAACGGTGGCAGAGGCAGAAGCTCTTGGATTTAGGCGTGCTTCTCGGTGGAGAGGTAGCGCCACAGAATAGTTCTGTAAACGTTGACACCGAAGAGCAACACCATGTGTGTTGCGAGGCATTGTAACAACCATGATGTGCAGATGGCGGAGATGTCTACAAGATGATCGACTTAAGGTATTCTCTGATCATAGAAGCCACTGAGGATCCGGATTTCTTCAGTTTCTATTCTCCTGAATTAGAGGGATTTACTGGTGTAGGGCATTCAGTAGAGGACTGCCTTTACAAGGCTAAGTGGGGGATG
>JBGOXA010000189.1:0-4323 GCA_041478915.1 Dehalococcoidia bacterium | reverse complement strand
GGCGGGGCGTTCGTCTGCGGAGAATCCACAGCCTTGATGGCATCCCTGGAGGGCAAGGTAGGAGAGCCAAGAGCCAAATACATCCACACTTCGGATAAAGGACTCTATGATCGGCCTTCCAATCTTAACAACGTTGAGACCTGGGCGAACATCCCGCTCATAATCCTCAGGGGCGCTGATTGGTTCAACAAAATCGGTACTAAAGGAAGCAAGGGGACAAAGATCTTCTCCCTGGTAGGCAAGGTCAATAATACTGGTCTGGTAGAAGTGCCTATGGGCATGACCTTGAGAGAAATAGTATACGATATTGGCGGTGGTATCCAAGGCGGCAAGAAGTTCAAAGCGGTACAAACTGGTGGCCCTTCGGGAGGGGTTATCCCCGAGAGTCTGCTCGACCTGCCAGTAGACTTTGATGAACTGACTCGCGCTGGCTCGATGATGGGCTCAGGCGGCATGATAGTAACAGACGAGAGCAATTGTATGGTGGACTTGGCCAAATACTTCGTGGGATTCCTGCAGGAGGAGTCCTGCGGCAAATGTCTTCCCTGCCGCGAAGGGCTAAAGCGGATGCTGGAGATTCTGACTGACATCACCAAAGGAAAGGGAAGAGAGGAGGACATCGAGTTACTCGAACGGCTGTGTGCCACACTTAAAGATAGTTCTTTATGCGCTTTGGGAAGTACAGCGGCTAACCCTGTATTGACCACTATCCGCCACTTTAAAGACGAGTATGATGCACACATTAGAGAGAAACGCTGCCCCGCGGGAGTATGCAAAGAGCTAATCACCTACTTTATCATTGACGAGAAATGCCCGGGGTGCGGTTTGTGCGTCGATCCATGCCCCACAGAGGCTATCACCTTTGTGGCGAAGAAGAAGCCAGTCATCCTGAACCAAGAGCGGTGTATCAGGTGCGGAACTTGCTACGATATCTGCAAAATGGGAGCTGTTGGAGTGAAATGAAAGACCTGGTCACCTTAACCATCGATGGTCGAGAGTTCCAAGTCGAAGAGGGGCGAACTATACTGGAGGTAGCCAGAGATAATGGTATTGAGATACCTGCGCTCTGCTACAATGAGGGAGTGGAGCCTTACGGGGCTTGTCGCCTCTGCCTGGTAGAGATCAGCAAGAACCACCGCACCAGACTGGTAACCTCATGCCTGTACCCCATCGAGGAAGGTCTGGTGGTCAACACCGCCTCTGAAAGGGTGGTGGCCAACCGCAAGATGCTTATGGAACTACTACTGGCCAGGTGCTCCGGGGTAAAGGTGATAGAGGACCTGGCGAGAAAGATAGGCGTAGAGAAGCCGTCGTTTAAGCCAGAGTATCTGGAGAAAAACGAATGCATCCTCTGCGGGCTGTGTGTTCGTGCCTGTCGAGAAGTAGTCGGCACTAGCGCCATCAGCCTGGCTAACCGGGGAGTCAATCGAGAGGTGGCCGCGCCTTTTCTGGAGACAGCCCCCGATTGCATAGGCTGCGGCTCCTGTGTCTTCATCTGCCCTACGAAGTGCATTAAGATGGAAGACAAGGGCGACATCAGGACGATACATAATTGGAAGGTAGACTTCAAGTTAAAGAAATGCAAGGTGTGCGGGAACTACTTCGCACCGGAAAAGCAACTGGAATACATCAGGAAGAAGTTGGACCTGCCTGAAGACTTCTTTGATACCTGCCCTAACTGCAAATAAAACGCCCCTGGGGCGACTCGAACGCCCGCAACCAGCTCCGGAGGCTGGTGCTCTATCCATCTGAGCTACAGGGGCATCACGCTAGGATAATGATAACCCCCGAGGAATGAATTAACAAGCAAATGATCCTATGGCCGCACTGGAGAAAGAGCTAGAGGTTGTTTATTAATGTCATTTTGATCCTTCCTAAAGGGAAGGACTTCTCCTTGAGAAGGACGACGAAGAATCCCTGAGGTTCTTCTCCTTCCTTACAGAAGGATTAGAATGACACGAGAGTAAGTTGATAAACGATCTCAGCAGATGATCCTATGGCCACTGTGGGAAAAGGGGCGAATGCTTTTGCAGGGGCCAAGGTTATTGATATAATAGCCGAGATGTCTCCTCTGAAGCCGAGGATTGAGTGATGTCCGTAGTTGATGTCGACACGGAACAAGAGCGACGTGCCGTTCTTGCAGGTAGCTATAGATGGCAATGAAGCTGGCTTACCTGGGTCCGCCTGGCACATTCTCTGAGGAAGCTGCCCTAAAATACAACGAAAAAGCCGATCTCGTTCCCTTCTATAGCGTTCCGGCGGTGGCTGCCGCCGTGGAGACTGGTCTGGCAGAAGAGGGGGTAGTGGCTATTGAAAACAGCCTGGAAGGATCGGTAACCGACACCCTGGACCTTCTCATCCATGAGTCAAAGCTCCTCATCCGGCGGGAGCTAGTCCTTCCCATCGAGCACCACCTGCTAGCTAAGCCGGGAACCAAAGCTCTGGAAATAGAGGCTGTTTTCTCCCACCCTCAGGCTTTGGCCCAATGCCGCCGTTTCCTGGAGAGATGCTTCCCGAAAGCCCAGGTGGTAGCAGCACTCAGCACCGCAGCAGCAGTAGAACAGATGATGTCTTCCCCTACTCCGGCGGCTGCCGTTGGCACCCAGCGGGCAGCCCAACTGTACGGGGCACAGATACTGGCCAGGAACATCCAGGACCGCTCTCCGAACCTTACCCGCTTCGTCGTCCTAGCCCGGGAAGACCACCCACCAACAGGTCGAGATAAGACGTCCTTGTGCTTCTCTTTTGCTGAGGACCGCCCTGGACTGCTTTATGACGTGCTGAAGGAGTTTGCCAATTGCAATATCAACCTGGCAAAGGTAGAATCCCGTCCTTCGAAGGAAAGCCTGGGCAGATACGTCTTCCTTGTGGATCTGGAAGGGCATCAGCAAGACCCTGCTATCAGCCAGGTGCTGAGCAAGGTGAAGGCCAGGACCTCCCTTTTCAAGGTCTTTGGCTCTTATCCCAGATACGAGGAGGGAGCAAACGCAGCGTCTCCGCCCACTCCCCAAGCCCCAGCGCCAGAAAGTAGCCAGACCACAAAGAGGAAGAAGCCCGGTCGCCGGCATAAGCCAGGCAGCGCGTAAGCCGAGGGCAGTCGAAATGGTGGGCCAAGCCCCACCCTACGGGCTACTTGCCCCTTTATCACTGACCGTGAGAATGCCTCCAGTAAACATAAAGGCCTCGCTATTATCATATCATAGAAGGGTCTTATTGCAAAGGAGAGGTCGTTTATCAACATATTCGTGTCATTCTGATCCTTCTGCAAGGAAGGAGAAGAATCTCCGTCCGCCTTGCGGACTCCGATATTTTGTTCGGAGATATTCTTCGTCGTCCTTCTCAAAGGGAAGGACTCCTCAGAATGACATTAATAAACAACCGCAAAGGATTGTGTTGTGGAGTCCTTGGGGAATTTTGTAGGAGTTGGATTCACTTTTGGCCTAGATAACAGACTTATGATGAATTTCCCTGAGTTCAATGGATGATTCATTACCACCCAACGAAAGGGTGGAATGTCCAATATTTCCATGCGGGGCAAGCTCGACTCTCTACCCCATCACTTCCACCGTCGCTGTTGTCCCTTTTCCTCTGAAGCAGCGGACGTTGGTCAGTGCTCCTTTATCCAGCGAATAAGGTCTTCTTTCAAGAAGACACGCTTCCTACCAATCTTGTGAGAAGGAAGCCCCTGCTTCATAAGTTCATATAGTGTCTGATGGCTAACATTTAAAAACTCCTGGGCTTCTTGGAAGGTATAGAATATTCGCTCAATTTTCTCAGGTTCTCGTCGCACTGGTAATAGCCTCCTATAGTTTGAACTAATGCTACCAATGCAGAGCACTAAAGGTACTGATAGCATTTGACGACAGCTATAGAACTCTGTTAGATTCTGTTAGATACCCCTTGACACATCCTGAATAATCTGTTATTAAATAAGCAAGGTGGGAGACAAGATGCCTAGACCGAGGGTGACCAGTCAGCTAACGACGACTGAAGTAGCTAAGCAGCTTGGTATAAAGGTGGGGCATCTGCTGAGTTGGGTTGAACGTGGAGTTTTGCCGCCCCCGAGCTTTATCGATAACCTGATTTATTTTATCGCTAGTCTGTCGAGTTTGCAAGGGGAAGGAGCTGATGCCTGCCAGTAATTATGATGAATGTCCCTGCCCATGGGGCATTCCCCGGAAGGAGAGTTCCGGTCGGTCCTGGGCTCTCAGAAACACCCCAAATATTTCTGGGGTGGAGCAAAAATAAACTAAAAAGAAAGGAGATAACAGGTGAAAAAGAGAATTTTAGTATTGAGCATGGTTCTGGCTCTGGTGGCGGTTC
>JBGOXA010000245.1:0-3399 GCA_041478915.1 Dehalococcoidia bacterium | reverse complement strand
GGGTTACCCGCTCCAGAATGACAGCAAATAAGTCTCTGGGCATCGCCACCTCAGCCAGCTGAAAGATAATCCGTCGGGCATGGCGCACAATCCGGCCCCCCATCTTGATCAACTTCACCTGAAGGCTGCGCAATGACCAGTCCTTGATTGCCTTGGGCAAGCCCAGCCTGCGTAGAAAGTTCCCCAGGCTGTAGGCCAGGACGAACAGATGAAGCCGCACCTGATTGGCAACGAGCCGGTGGCAGGAGAGCCGGGTCCAGTTCAGGGCATACTTACCCTCCTTGGTCATATGGTCACAACACACGGAAAATGGGATTTAGCCTCTCAAGCCATTGCGTATGCCTCTACAGAAAAGGCAGCGTACCCAGGAACAGAAGGAGAGTATAGGAGCCCAACTCGAAGCCAACCGCCCGAAGAGAAGGCCAACATCGCAGATGATTCGACCTACTTATGGAACCAGACACTAGCATAGCGGTTCGCCATTTCTATGCCCGATCCTTAAGTCTACGGCTTCTCAGGCTGAAATAGCTGGATGCCTGCTTGACCACGGCCGAGCTTTCTCAAGTTGTGCCGCCAAGCGGAAGAGCGTTGCCTCGTCACCATAGCGCCCGACGAACTGAGTTCCCACTGGTAGGCCTTCCCTATTCCAGTAAAGCGGCACGGACATGGCAGGCTGCCCGGTGAAGTTAGCTACCCCTGTGAATGACGCACACTCGCCCTGATGCATGATGACCTGCCATGGATTCTCTGGCGCTGAGTTAAAGGCACCTAGAGGCACCGGCAGTGTAGTCAGCGTGGGCGTAAGCCACACATCGTATTTGGCGAAGAAACGGTCAATGTCACGAGATGCCTGCTGTAGCACTGCCAGTGAGGACAGGAAAGCCGATATGCTTTGGTTCCGCCCCATGTCATACACCGCCCAAGTCTGTGGTTCGTATTGTTTGGGGGTGGGGGTACGGCCGATTAGAAGAGCGAAGCGATCAATGGCTAAAGCAATTCCAGTAAAGAACACATTTCCGAAGGCGTTAGCCACCAGATCACCGTCTGCAGCAGGCATTGATTCTTCTACATGGTGACCCAGTTCTTTACACAACTGAACCGCATCATGCACCACGCTGACGCAGTCGGCGTGCACGGAGATGCTGTCAGCGTCTGGGCGAACAAAGGGGGGCACCGCAACAGTAAAGGCGATGTTTAACTTCCCAGGGTCGGCCCCGACCTCATGCAGAAAGGGCCGCTTTGGCGGTGGTGCCCAGTATGGATCGCGTATGTCAGTACCAGACGTAGCATCCAGTAGGGCCGCGCTGTCCCTTACCGAGCGGGTAATGGCATGCTCGACCCAAACGGCGCCTAACATGTGGCAATAATCAGGGTCGAGTGGGTTGCGACCTCGAGTGGGCTTCACCCCAAACACGCCGCAGCACGAGGCCGGGATCCGGATCGATCCGCCGGCATCATTGCCATGTGCCATGGGAACGAGACCGGCAGCCACAGCGGCGGCAGAACCCCCACTGGAACCGCCCGGGCTTAGGGCGACGTTCCATGGGTTGTGGCATGGGCCAAACAAACGAGACTCGGTGGTTGGGCGAAGACCAAACTCTGGGGCGTTGGCCATCCCGAGGATGATCAGGCCCGCGCGCTTCAAACGCACCACAAGCTCACTGTCACGGTCAGGCACGAAATCACGGAGAAATGCCGACCCCCAAGTCGACCGCGTGCCACGGCAAAAGGCTATCACATCCTTGAGCAGAAAGGGCACACCAGCAAACGGTCCAGGGGGCAATTTGTCCATGGCTACAGCGCGTGCCTGTTCGTACATCGGCGTGACCACCGCGTTGAGGGCAGGGTTCAATCGCTCCATGCGCTGTATGGTAGCATCGACAAGTTCCAGTGCTGTCACTTCCCGGCGACGCACCAATTGCGCCTGAGCAATAGCATCCATGAAGGCAAAGTCGTCGCGCCTTGACATTACCCTACTTTACGAGATCAGAGAACTATCATCTCACGTTGTACTCCAATTGTTGGTGTTGACCGAATTGTCCGTGAGGATGTGTATGCTGAACGGGGTTTCCCATATCAATCAGAACAATAACATAACCAGATCCCGCCAGCTACTCCATGATAAACGTCGTTCCCTTGCTTTTCAAGCCCCCGGAACCTGTGCAACTGGCCTGTGCAGCCAGTGCCCCTGCACCTTGCCCAACCAAAAAACGGCCCCCCTGGGAGTCGTTCATAATCCTCCAGCCTGGCAGGGGACACACTGTCCTGTTCCTATCCATCACGGTGGACTGGACACAATGTAAACAAATCAATTCCGTTTGAGGTTGCAGCTGGAGAAGTTAGATAGTGTGAGCCTGGCCTGTAGTTTGAGAGTGTGGTGTTGTTAGATATGAGGTCTAGTTGCCAGGAGCAGGACATTAGGAGTCTGCTATGGTATATAGTTCTTCGTACCCATACAAAAGCCCCCTTCCTAGCAGCCCAAAGTCTAACATTTCACTTGGACTAGTTTTCGGGGGGCAGGTCAATACCGCACACCCACCCATAGACTATCTTATCAGCACCCACTTCCAGCCCCACCATCCCCACTAATCCATGCACAGCAGTTACAGGAACCCACTGCAGTAAATTCTGTACCCCGCATCTGCAATATACCTATTTTGCTGCAATTTGTATTTGCACACTAGGGGGGCCCCTGCGTAACTACTGTAATCACGAGTTACAGAAACCTGCTGCTACTGCTGCAAGTGTTAAGCGGATTAGGCTTGGTCTTTGTCGAGTGTTGCTTGTATCTTGGATTTCCTGCCAGATAGTTGACCTATATCCAAGCTGAGGTTGGGGTGGTATAATGGTCACAGAGGACATACTGGCAGACGAGTCTAGGAGGTACCAAAAATGGCAGTCTATGAGTACTTTTGCCCCAAATGTCGGAAGGCATTCGAGCTGATGCGGCCAATGAGTGAATCTAACAAACCTGCAAAATGCCCGAAGTGTGGCTCAAAGGCGCAGAAATTAGTCTCTGGCTTTGCTTCTAAAACGGGTAACTCGATATAACCACCCGGGAAACCCTTCAGGAAAAGGATTGCTGTTAGGGCTTCTAGAAACAAGGCAAAGACCACGAAGACTTCGAAGAAGCAAAGCAAGAGGTAGGAATCGAAGTCTGTTTGCTATCAAATCTCACGGAACTGGTGACTTGTAGCGGTTAGTGCTGTTTTCAGAGGCCGTACCTCTGGCATAGTCTCCTTTGCATCAGGGCTGAGGTTGGGGTGGTATAATGTCAGAAATGATGTTAGCTTGGTGGACAGAGCCGACTGGGTTCTATAGAATGGGTGCAATATCTTCAAACAGGAGGTAAAGATGTGCTTTTTTAAGAAAAAGAAAACCAAAGTCCCACTCACGTCG
>JBGOXA010000105.1:0-6275 GCA_041478915.1 Dehalococcoidia bacterium | reverse complement strand
GCTGCCTCTAGGGGTGTCCGTTTTAGTAAGGCTGTCTCCTATGGCAACGCCTGCGACATCGACGAAAGCGAACTGCTGGAATACTTTGTCGGCGATGACGAGACTGGGGTAGTGGCTGCTTACATCGAGGGGGTGAAAGATGGTCAGCGGTTTTATCAAGCCCTCAAGAAGCTCTCGACAGTAAAGCCGGTAGTGATCCTCAAAGCCGGGCGCAGCGAGGCTGGTGTCAGAGCCGCCGCCTCTCACACCGGCGCTTTGGCCGGGTCCGACAAGATGTGGGATGGAATGTTGCAGCAGCTTGGTGTCATACGGGTTCATGACCTGGAGGAGCTTGTTGATGTGCTGGTTGCCTTCTCGTACCTCTCTCCCCCTGAAGGAAGGAGAGTAGCCGTATGTGGAGGTGGTGGTGGGTATAGCGTCTTGACCACTGATGAATATGCTGCTGCTGGCTTTACCTTGCCACCTCTACCCGGCCACATTCAGCAAGAGTTAAGCCATCAGGTAAAGAAGCTAGTCAGCAGTGACGCCGGGTTTATGCTTAATAATCCGGTGGACATTACTAACTTGCCTACCATTGAAAGTCATCATGTCGTGCTCAAAGCACTGGCCACCTATGAGGGGATTGACCTCTTGGTAGGACAATTCAGCGTGAACAACTCCGGATGGCCGTATGCAGACTCCAACTTTAGTACCTGGCCCGAATTCTTCATTGAGGCCCTTATTAAAGCTCGCAGCGAAACAAATAAGCCGGTGGCAATGATAATCCACGGTGTTCTCTCAAGCTGGGACCTGCAAAAAGCCCTGAAGCTGCAGCGGCAATGCTATGAAGCAGGTCTGCCTGTGTTTCACTCCCCAGCAAGGGCTGCTAGGGCTATCGATCGGTTCCTGCGCTACCACGAGAGGAACAGCGGGCAGGGTGGCTAAACCATCGTGTCGAACTGGCTAGAGCCAGCTTCTGCACAGCGCTGACGTGAGGTATAGGCCTTGGCCCTTTTGCCCAGACCATAACGAGAGACATTTTGGTAACCCGCTAGCATTGCATAAGATGCTTTATCCCAACCACCATTTGCGCCCGAGGGGTATATAGAATTCTATCCCAGGTTAGCCAAAGCGCCTCCCAGCGCATTTGGTGAAGCGCTTCTCAGAAGAGGAAAGCATTAGCATTAAAGCAAATTCGCCTCACTCTCCCCCCTATTAAGGGGAG
The DNA here is from genome assembly GCA_041478915.1 of Dehalococcoidia bacterium. Classification (GTDB taxonomy): domain Bacteria; phylum Chloroflexota; class Dehalococcoidia; order UBA2247; family RBG-13-53-26; genus VGOE01. The sequence goes on along the minus strand of JBGOXA010000105.1, from coordinate 5,071 downwards.
AGAAACGAAGGACGATGCGTTGATAATTAACCTCCCGTCGCCTGTTGCAAGAGACATGAAGAGCGTCTATCATAGAGTGCGGCGAGGTTGAGAAATTATGTTTGACAAGATTTTGATCGCAAACCGAGGGGAAATAGCGGTCAGGATAATCAGGACGTGTAAGGAGATGGGAATACACACGGTGGCGATTTATTCCGATATTGACGCTGACGCTCTTCATGTAAAGCTGGCTGATGAAGCCCATCCTGTCGGCCCAGCAGAGCCGGCGCAAAGTTACCTCAACATGGAGGCGATCCTGGACATTGCCGAAAGGAGTGGGGCTGAAGCCATTCACCCCGGATATGGTTTTCTAGCCGAGAATCCCGACTTCGCCGAAATGTGCGAGAACCGGGGGATTGCTTTCGTTGGACCACCCAGCCGGTGTATGTACAAAGCTAAGCCAAAACACAAGGCACGCCAGCTTATGAGGATGATCAATGTGCCCGTGACTCCAGGTTCCGAAGAAGCCATAGAGAACTCAGCAGACAGGGGATGGAGCCAGGCTCTAGAGGTGGCCGAGACTATTGGCTATCCCGTAATCGTCAAACCTTCAGGCGCAGGTGGTGGCATCGGTATGATGGTGGCTAGAGACAGACAACAGTTGAAGGACGCCGTTGAATATGCCGAAAAAAGAGGGAAAAGGGCCTTCGGCATCTCTGCCTTCTATATCGAGAAGCTTCTCCCCGGAATAAGGCATGTAGAGTTTCAGGTGCTGGCTGACACAAAGGGCAATGTCATTCATCTGGGAGACAGAGACTGCTCTATTCAGAGGAGGTTTCAAAAGCTAGTAGAGGAAACCCCCTGCCCGGTCTTAACACCTTTCCTTAGAATGAAGATGGCAGTGGCTGCTATGGAGGTGGCCAGGGTTTTACAATATGTCAACGCGCTGACTGTAGAATTCCTCTACTCCCCAGAGACGCAGGAGTTTTACTTTAACGAGATCAACAGCCGTCTTCAGGTTGAGCACTGTATCACCGAGCTTGTCACCAGAATAGACATAGTTAAGCAACAAATTAGGATCGCCGCCGGAGAGGAGCTAGGTTATACTCAAGATGATATCCGTTTCGGTACGCACGCCTTAGAGTGCAGAATTAATGCTGAAGACCCTTTCCATGGTTTTCTTCCTAGTTCTGGGACCATATCCCGTCTTCGCTTCCCACACGGCCTTGGGATCAGAATCGACGAAGGGGTCTATGAGGGCTACGAGGTTCCCTTCTATTATGATTCTCTTCTCGTTAAGCTAGCGACATGGGGAAAGACCAGGGATGAAGCCATAGGGCGCATGAGGCGAGCCCTTGGTGAAATGGTGGTCGAAGGAATACAAACGATCCTTCCATTCCACCGGGAAGTGATGCAGGACGAGCAATTCCAGAGGGGCCAATACACCACAGCCTTTGTGGAAGAGCGAGGAATCGTCGAGAAACTGAAGCTCCGCAAGTGAAGAGTGTGGTGGGGCCTATGGAGGGATAGAGCTTTAGCTCTATCCGCCCGGTTCGCAGCACAGCACCACCCACCGCGAAAGCTGCGGCTTAGTAATACCTCAATGCTTCCGCTGGATAGACTCTGGCAGCTTGGCGCGCCGGCAGGAAAGTAGTGGTCAGGGAAGCCAGATAGGCAACCCCTGCAATCAAGCCGATGCGCGCCCAGGGGATTATGGTGCTCAGCCCTTGCACACCTGCCTCGGGCACGATCTGATAGGCTAGTGACACCCCGAGGGCCACCCCGATGCCGATACCCAGCAGGGCCACAAAGGAGGATTCCAGAAGGAAACTTAACTGGACCATCCCCTGCCGAAAGCCGATGGCCCGGAGCACTCCTATCTGTTGGCGGCGCTCCACTACCGTCCGGGCTGCAATGACGCCCAGCGCGGCAATGCCCACAATGAGGCCCAAGCCCATGAACGCCATCATCAGATTCAGAAAGAGTTGGGTCATTCGGCTGATGTCCCTGATCTCTTCTTTTACCACAATGGTATTGACCCCGTGATCTCTGAAGTTGCTTTCCAGGCTCTTGGCTAACTGAGGTGCATCAGCCACTTTGTCTGGTTTCAGTTTGAACCAGTAGTAGGTGGCGGGCAGAGGCCGCCCGGCAAAGGCATCCAGGGTCTGCTCGGACGTCGCCACAAATGGAGCATAGAAAGCCATCTGATCAACGACCGCAATGACCTTCAGTTCATGAATTTCTCCGGTGAGCGGGCTGCGGACTTCAATGGCGATGCCATCCGGAAGAGTGTCCGATTTCAGGTTGAAGTCTCCTTTAAGGGAAACGTCAGGGCTGGGGCCCATCCCCATGCCCTCTCCCCCAGGCACCATCACGGCGTTGACCACCGCCACCGAAGGATCGTTCTCTACGGCATCCCACACTTCCCTGGCGGAAGCATAGTCCCGGGTCATAATCTCGAACCCAAAGGAATTACTTTCGGCAAAGCTGGCATCTACCCCGGTCAGAGGCATTTCTTTCCACTCGTCTTCAGTTCCAGCCTGCCGCATTTCAATCGGTATGATGCTGGTGGCCGCGATGGCCTGGAAATTGTCTGAGCCTATGCCTCGCTCGTCCATGGCACTCTTGATGTCCGAAATGGGGTTGGCTGGACTCACCCCCGCGCCGATCTGGAAGCCTCCACTGACGCGATCGGTGTTGTTCAGCAGGTGGGAAAAAGAAGCGTTCATAGCTGACATCAACACCAGGGTGAAGATCACCAGCGAGAACATAGCTAGAGCCATCCCCGTGCGGAATCGGGCCGCCAATGGGTAGGATACGGCTGTCTTCAAGATCGGTGCCAGCCTTCGGAGCCGCCCAAACAGACCCGTGATGATCGCCAGCAACACGTCGGAGTTATACATTACGAGCCATACCGCTCCAGCCACCAGCATCATACCTGAGAGGATAAACATCTCCATGCCGGTACTGGACTCCCCTTTCAGCGGATGGTATCTGCCTGGTGTTAGCCAGAAGCCCAGAAGGGCCACGCCGATTGCCGTGAAGGCAGCGCGGTCGGGCAGCCCAAGGCGTCTGCCCAGAAGCGGCACACCGATGATTGCCAATGAACTTCCCAAGGCATAGGCTGCGAACTGTTTCTGCTGCAAGCCAGAGAACAGGATCAGAAGACCCAGCGCCGGCAGAAGTGCCGGGACAGCCCATCTCTTTATTCCGCTGCCCCCACCCTGCTCCGGCTCCGCAGTGTCGCGGATGGCGCTAACGATGTTCAAACGGCTGACACGGCGAGCCGAAAAGAAGACCACTGCCAGGGTCACGATCACCCCCAGTGCGTAGGAGATGGCCACTCCGGCCGGGGTGAACCTGTACACCAGTGGGAATCCTTGCTGGTCAAAGGACGGCGCTACCAGTTGGACCATACCCCACCCGAACAGCAGGCCAAGGCCGCTGCCGATCGCCGAAGACAGGAAGGCGTAGGGGACTCCTTCGAAGGTAAACAGACGCGTCACATGGCCTTGTTGAGCACCAATAGCCCGGGCGATGCCCAGTTCCTTCTTTCGCTCTGCGGCCAGCATCACAAATATGAGGAAAATAAGCAGCACACCAGCCATGATGGAGAAACTACCCAAAACCAGGAAGAGCGTAGTGAACCCGGCCCCAGCTTTATCCGCTGAATCCAGGTTATCTTTCTTAATGGTAGAAACCTTGAGCCCGGCTTCCTCAAGGCCGGCATTAGCTTCGAGATGCTCCTTCACCACGTCACTGTATTTGGCGCCCCCAATGACGCCACCCTGGTTTGAGATCAGGATAGCATTGATCTCTCCCTCTCTTCCGGCAAGCGCCTGAAGGCGATCCAGCGGCATAACCACAGTGAACTTGACTTTGGTCAGGTCCGTCGCTTCCGTGCTCAGGGGATTCCGCACTGTCTCGAGTATGCCAGCGGCTGTCATCGGTTTGGCGTTACCCCCCACGAAGACATCAAGCTCATCGCCCGCGGCCAGGTCGATTTCTTTAGCCAGTTGTGCGCTGACGTAGACTTGGTTCTCGCCAAGGTCGGCAATGGACAGGTTCCTACCCTGCTCGTCCCTAAGAGGATCAAAGCCTTCTGTGTAGCGATCGTCAACACCCATGAGGGTGACAACGGGCTCGTAAAGGTTGCTCTTCGGGGCCAGAACCGGAACGGTCTCCCCAATCGCCGGAGCAACGGCGTCCACGCGTGGTTCATCCTGAAGCGCCTGCGACACTTGCTGCAAACGACCCTCGTCAAAGTAGCCTAACGCTCCGACCGAATCGGTTGACTTGCTCTCAATTCGGATGTCAACCTCTCCGATGATGTCTGCTCCTAACCCCCGGATAGAATGGGTCAGCGTGTCCCCTATGGAGAAGGAGGCGGAGAAGATCATGGCTGCCAGCATCAGCCCAATGAAGGTGAGCACCATCTGAGCAGGGCGACGGGCCAGGTTACGCACGCCCATAATGAAGAAAACCCGCTCGCGCACCGCCGCCACCGCCAGGACAATGGCAACCAACGCTAGGATGATCAGCAATGGGATCAGAGCAACCTTAAGGCTTTCCATGAGTCTCCTACGAAAATACCGTTACTACATTATTGTGTCGTTCCTGTCCTTCCAGGAAGGACAGGAACCCAGGAAATCCCGCCCTCGTTTGGCAGCGCTTCACTGGCCTGTCGCACCGGGGATATCAGCCAGCACCACCTCGTAGTGCTCGCGACCGGGCGGCGTACGGTACACTGTGACAAACTTGGCCACCTGCTCATCGTAGTATCCGCTTTCCACACCAGCTTGTGCTGCCTCCTTGCTGTCCCAAAGGCTCATGATCAGGCCCTTGCCCTCCGGGGTCCGCATGACGTACATGCCTCGGTACCCCTTCCGCTGGCGCGCAGCAGGCACTATCGATCGCTCGAATTGCTCCTGTGCAATGTCCAGGCTGATCCTGAGGGTGTCAATCTCGAACAGCGTAACCCTGGCAAACATCTTGCTCCTCCTTCGACATCCCTATTGGTGATTTTCTGCACTATCATCTTTGACGTCCGGTAAACAACTCCTCTACTATCTGGCCATCGGCCATCCGAACG
>JBGOXA010000106.1:0-6241 GCA_041478915.1 Dehalococcoidia bacterium | reverse complement strand
CTGCACCGCTTACACCTTGGGGGGCGAACTGGTGGAAGTATTCTTTTAGCACGGTAGCACCTGCCTTCTGAGCAGCGAAAAGAGTGGCATCTCGAAGGAGAGTCAAGTCATTTAGCACCTCACGGTTACAATCTCTTAGATCCAAAAGCAGATGTCTTCCTAGCGCATTCAAATCACCTTCCCTCCTTTTGAAATTTATGCCTCCTTCTGCAAGCTCTGGGGGATGTTGACGGCACAAGTGTAGATTTTATACAATATCGTTTGGTTTTTGCAAGTCGGCATTTGCAGAACGTTTGTTCGGTAACTCAGGGTGCATAGGAGTGTTCTCACGAGAGTAATCTCCTTTGATATGAACGGAACCCTTACTGAAAATCGGTTTGTTGAACTGGTTTGGGGTGAGGGTGTTCCCAGGCTGTACTCTCTGACGCAGAAGATACCCCTGGAAGAGGCAAAAGAGCGTGTGTTCAAGAAATATGACAGGATTGGGGAAGGGAGGGTGGAGTGGTATGATATCAAGTACTGGTTCAGGGCTCTCGGTCTGGGGGACGATTGGAAAGGGCTTCTACAAAGCTTGCAGCGTGAAGCAAAGCCCTTCTCCGATACTGTGCATGTGTTGGAGGCGTTGAACCAGAAGCATGAGCTAATTATAACTTCGAACGCTTCCAGGGAGTTCATTGATATCGAACTAGGGGCAACGGAATTGCGGGGGTATTTTGCGCACGTTTTCTCTTCCACCACAGACTTTGGCGAGGTGAAAAAGACACCTGATGTTTACCTCAAGGTGTGTCGAGCCCTTGGCATAGAACCGAAGGACATGGTTCATGTTGGGGATCATCGCCAGTTTGATTTCACTGTGCCACAGGAACTCGGTATTAGAGCGTTCCACTTGGATAGGCAGGGAAAAGAAACGGGAGAGTTTGTTGTTCATAGTTTGAGGGAGTTTTGCGAGAAACTTAAGTCCTATCAATGAATTAGCGCTGCCTATTCTTGCCTTTTGCCTCCTCTATTCTCTCCACCACTTTTGACTTCACTCTGACATTTCAGAGAGGCCCTTGCTGGTTGTGACCAGCAAGCCAAAGAGGCGGATTGGCTGGGTCGCCAACAGAATAACTACAAAGGTGGCCTGCCAAGGCATCTACGGCAGGGCGATGAAAAAATGGCTGCAAAGAGCGAGTCCACTCTAGGTCTAAGGGTGCAAGGCAGGCCCAGTCCCATGCCTTGAAGAGGCCAAAGTTGACACTGGCGCGTGATAGGTGTTACAATTTTTTTGGAAAAACGAATAGATCCCAGACTCCTCCGTGCCCTGTCTTAAGATCATAGAGGGCGGTCCCGGCTAACCAAGGCGAATTATCCGGTGGTAAGAAGACTAGCTACCAAGCGCGGAGATACTTCGATCCTCGACCGAAGACCTGAGCAACCATTTGCCTCTGTCGGATCAGCCAGTAGCGTAAGAGACGGGTCGGGGCATTCCGTGGGCTAAGAGTGCAAAGCCGCAAGAAGCTACCAGAAACGGTTGGTAGCTTTGACTTTATTTATGAGGGGAGCAATGGCTGAGGACAAGAAGACTAAAGAGATGACCGAAAGAAAAAGGGAGTTCAGGACCACTGTTGATGGAGTCCTGGTCAACAGGGTATATACCCCGGCTGATCTGGAAAGTGCGCAGGAACAGATTGGCCTTCCCGGCGAATATCCCTTTACCCGACATATAATGCCAACTGGCTACAGGGGCAGACTATGGACTATGCGCCAGTATGCCGGGTTCGGCACAGTAGAAGAAACGAATGAGCGGTTCAAATACTTATACAAGCAAGGCCAAACAGGCTTCAGTGTTGCTTTCCACTTACCGACGCAGGAGGGCTATGACTCGGATCACCCTCTGGCTGCTGGGGAGGTGGGCAAGTGTGGCGTTGCCGTAGATTCTCTTCGCGACATGGAGCGTCTATGGGAGGGCATCCCGCTGGCTGAAGTAAGCACCTCGATGACAATCAACGCTACGGCTCCAATCATACTGGCGATGTACATCGCCGCCGCAGAGAAGCAAGGAGCAGACAAAAGCAAGCTTAACGGCACGATCCAGAATGACATCCTCAAGGAATACATAGCCAGGAACACCTATATCTTTGGCCCAACGCCGTCCATGCGGTTGGTCACCGACATTTGCTCTTATTGTGCTGAAAATATGCCGCAGTGGAATTCGATAAGCATCAGTGGCTATCACATGAGGGAAGCCGGTGCCACGGCTGTTCAAGAAGCTGCCTTCACACTGGCGAACGGGATCGCTTATGTTCAGGCGATGATAGATAGGGGGATGGAGGTTGACTCTTTTGCGCCGCGCTTCTCCTTCTTCTTCGCTGCCTATACCAATGTCCTTGAAGAGGTGGCCAAGTTCAGGGCGCTACGTCGTATTTGGGCCAAGATTATGAAGGAGAGGTTTGGTACTGCCAACCCAAGGTCAATGATGTTGAGGTACCATGTTCAAACGGACGGCTTCACGCTCACGGCCCAGCAGCCTCTCAACAACATAGTCAGGGTGACCCTGCAGGCCTTGGCTGCTGTATTGGGAGGATGCCAGTCCCTGCACACCAACTCCTTCGACGAAGCGTTTGCGTTGCCCAGCGAAGAAGCGGTGCAGGTTGCCCTGAGAACTCAACAGGTTATTGCTGAGGAGAGTGGTGTGGCAGACACAGTTGACCCGCTGGCAGGCTCGTATTATGTAGAGTGGTTGACGAATCAACTAGAGAGCAAGATCATGGACTATATCGCTGAAATTGACAAAACGGGTGGCGCTCTGAAAGCGATCGAAAAAGGATATGTCCAAAGGGAAATAGCAAACTCAGCCTACGACTATCAAAAGGCGGTGGATTCTGGCGAACAGGTTGTCGTTGGCGTTAATAAGTATGTCGCAGGCGGAGAGGAGACACCGGAGACTCTGGAGATAGGTGAGGAGACCGAGATGAAACAGGTGGAGAGCTTGAGAAGGTTGAAAAAAGAGAGAGATAGCAAGAAAGTGGGGGAGGTATTGGACAGGGTACTAAACGTGGCGCGGAGTGACGAGAATGTTATGCCGGTGGTGATCGAGGCGGTCAAGGCCTATGGTACGGTAGGTGAGATAAGTGATGCCTTAAGAAAAGCCTTCGGTGAGTACAGGGAGCCCAATATATTCTGAGGAATAGGGAACAGCCATGGATAGAAAAATACGGGTTCTGGTAGCCAAGCCTGGGTTGGACGGTCACGATAGGGGAGCCAAGGTAGTAGCCCGAGGTTTAAGGGATGCTGGAATGGAGGTAATCTACCTTGGCCTACGTTTGACCCCGGAGCAAATTGCAGATGCCGCTATTCAAGAGGATGTAGACGTGGTTGGTTTGAGTTGCCTTTCTGGCGCTCACATGGCTTTGTTGCCGAAGACAGTGAGCTTGCTTCGAGAGAAGGGCGGTGGAGATATTCTGGCAGTAGCTGGGGGGATCATACCCAGCAAGGATATTCCCCAGCTAGTGAAGGCTGGCATCGCTCGAGTCTTTGGCCCCGGTACATCCATCGCGGAGATTGCCAAGTCTATCCAAACGACGCTGGAGGGTAAAAAGCGGTGATAATAAAGGTTAATCATATCGGGATCGCGGTAAATAGCATTGAAGAAGCGGCAAAACCCTATACGGAGGCGTTGGGGCTAAAAATTAAGGAGATTGAGGTTGTAGAAGACCAGAAGGTAAGGGTAGCCGTTATTCCAGTGGGGGATGTCAGGATAGAGTTGCTGGAATCAACTGACCCGGAGGGGCCGATTGGCAAGCATATTAAGGCAAGGGGGGAGGGCTTGCATCACTTGGCTCTCCAGGTAAGCAACATTGAAAGTGCCCTACAAACACTGGAGAAGGCGGGAATACCGATCATCGACAAGAAGCCACGAAGAGGTGCTGGTAACAACAAGATTGCCTTCTTGCATCCTAAGGGGACGAAGGCCCTAATAGAGCTGGTTGAGCCGCAGGACTAATATGACAGTGGGGGCGCATTGAAGCTCTTTGAGTTTGAAGCCAAGAACATCTTGCGCAAATATGGTATAGCGATTCCCAGGGGCCGGGTGGCCACCAACCAGGACGAAGCTGAAACAATAGCTAGGGAAATAGGCAGATCTGTCGTATTGAAATCCCAAGTCTTGGTGTCCGGCAGGGGCAAGGCGGGGGGGATATTATTTGCTGATGATGCTGCTGAGGCAAGAGGGATAGCCTCAAAATTGATCGGCAGCACGATTAAGGGCAGCGTTGTAGATAGCCTGCTCGTCGAAGAGAAGCTGGCCATATTGCGGCAGTTCTACGTTTCCATAACTGTAGATAGGCAGGCCAGGAGATACGTTGTTCTTGTTTCCAGTAGCGGCGGAGTTGATATTGAGGAGGTCGCTCTAACAGCTCCGGACAAGGTATTGAGGCATTGGATTGATCCGGAGGTTGGCTTCGCTGAAGGTGTGGCTGAGAAAGTGGTGAGGCAGCTCTCTGATGTAGAGAAAGGCGATATCTCCAGATTTGCTTCTGTCACAGCTACTTTAGGTAAAGTTGCCATGGAGTATGATGCTGAACTGGTGGAGCTAAATCCCCTCGCCAAAACGTCGACAGGTGAGTTGGTAGCTGCCGACGCCAGGATGATAATTGATGACAATGCACTCTTCAGACATCCCGAGTTTGAAGGTAGAAGCCGGCAAAGGGTAGAGGATACTCCAAGGGAAGCTGAGGCCAGACGGTACAATCTGTCCTACGTAGATCTGTCCGGTGATATCGGTGTAATTGGCAACGGTGCTGGCCTGGTTATGGCCACTATGGATCTGGTTCACCATTTCGGTGGAAGGGCGGCTAATTTCCTGGACATCGGTGGTGGCGCTCAAACGGAGACCATCAAGAGGGGACTGGTCCTGGTGATGTCGAAGCCGGAGGTAAGAGCGGTGCTGGTGAACATTCTCGGCGGGATAACAAGGTGTGATGTGGTAGCTGAAGGGATTGTCCAGGGGTTGGCCGAAAGCGATGTCAAGAAGCCGATAGCTGTAAGGATGATGGGAACGAATGAGGAAGAGGGAGCAGAAATACTGCGCCGGGCCGGGGTCAATGTTTACCCTGACATGGAAACCGCGGCCAGAGAAGTTCTACATTTATAGGTTGGGGAATTAGCAGTTTGAAAAGCATAGTGGGCGAAAAGTCGCGGGTAGTAGTCCAGGGCATAACGGGGAATGAGGGAAGATTTCACACAGAAGCAATGTTGCGCTTCGGCACCAAGGTCGTTGCCGGAGTAACCCCGGGCAAGGGAGGGCAACAAGTTCATGGTGTATCGGTTTATGACACGGTTTCACAGGCAGTTAGTGAGGAGGGTGCTAATACGTCCATAGTATTCGTTCCGGCCCGCTTTGCCCCAAAAGCTGTCAATGAGGCTATTGAGGCCGGCATAAGGACAATTGTGGTGATTACTGAGTTGATCCCACAGAAAGACTCGATTAACTTCATCGCCAGGGCTGAGAAGAAGGGCATCATCATCGTTGGGCCAAATACACCTGGGATAATAAATGTGCCGCAGAAGACAAAGGTCGGCATAATGCCAAACCATATTTTCAGTCCTGGTATTGTTGGTATTGCTTCAAGGAGCGGGACGCTGACCTATGAAATTGCCTGGCATATCAGCAATGCCAGTTTGGGCCAGAGCACGTGCGTCGGCATGGGTGGAGATGCTATTGTCGGGCTTGATTTTGTCAAGCTTCTCCAGATGTTCAGAGATGATGAGGAAACAAAGGGCGTAGTGCTGGTAGGCGAAGTCGGAGGCAAAGCGGAGGAACTAGCGGCTCAATATATTAGGGAAACGAGTTATCCCAAGCCGGTGGTAGCTTACATCGCTGGAAGATCAGCGCCCCCTGAGAAACGCATGGGCCACGCCGGAGCGATTGTCATGGGGAATGTGGGGACAGCACAGTCCAAGATTGATGCCTTTGCTGCTGCCGGGGTGCCCGTGGCCCAGAAGCTTAGCGATATAGCAAAGTTGCTCAACTTGTAACAGGGGCCTGGTTTCCCTGCATAAGTGACGTAGGTGCCATGGTTACCGAGGAGGAACATCTCGCTGGAGGGAAAAAGATGGAAGAGTACATCAAAATAAAGGCCGGAGCTCTGCGAGAATTCACTGTCAAGGTATTCAATAGGCATGGTGTGCCTGTTGAGGATGCGGAAATAGCGGCTGATGTGCTGATCACTGCAGACCAAAGGGGTATAGAATCCCACGG
>JBGOXA010000079.1:0-7051 GCA_041478915.1 Dehalococcoidia bacterium | reverse complement strand
ATAAGAGAAAAAGGCGCCGGTTTTCTTTATTAGCCCCATAGCTACCCCAAGGTCGATGAGGTCGCCTTCCTTACTTATGCCGTGGGCAAACATAATATCAAACTCCGCAGTTCTAAAGGGCGGGGCCACCTTGTTCTTTACCACCTTGGCCCTGACTCTATTGCCAACGACTTCGCTTCCTGCCTTAATAGCGTCCACTCGCCTCAGATCAATCCTCACCGAGCTGTAGAATTTCAGTGCTCTTCCGCCTGGGGTTACTTCAGGGTTGCCAAAGAAGACTCCTACCTTCTCTCGCAGTTGATTGATAAATATGGTTGCTGTGTTCGACTTACTGATGGCGGCAGTCAGCTTCCTAAGAGCCTGGGACATCAGCCTGGCCTGTAGCCCTACCTGGGCATCACCCATGTCCCCTTCAATCTCCGCTCTGGGAACCAGAGCGGCCACCGTATCGATGACTATCACGTCTATTGCCCCGCTTCTTACCAGGGTTTCGGTAATCTCCAGAGCTTGTTCTGCTGTGTCTGGCTGCGACATGTAAAGGTCTTCCACCTTAATGCCACAGTGGGCAGCGTAGAGCGGATCGAAGGTGTGCTCTACATCTATGTAGGCAGCTATTCCTCCTCTGTTTTGGGCCTGCGCTATGATGTGAAAGGCGAGCGTTGATTTCCCCGATGACTCGGGGCCGAAGATCTCTGTTACCCTCCCCCGTGGAATGCCACCCACCCCCAAAGCCAGGTCCAGCGAAAGAGAACCGGTAGGAATAATCTCCACTGCCAGCCGCATCGCTCCCTCGCCCAGTTTCATTACTGAGCCCTTACCAAATCGTTTTTCAATCTGCTGGATAGCTAGCTCCAGAGCCTTGTCCTTCTCGGCCATCGTCTCTTGCCTCGGTACCATGATAGCACACCCTTCTCTATATCACAAGATTGTGTTAAACGACATAGTTATGTGTGCATGTAGCAAATCAGAAGTTGGAACATTCGGAGTTTCCTCTAAAAGAGCGGCATGGGGGGCAAAGTTCTCTTATAGGCATTGAGAGCAATTCTCTCTTCAATCTGCCATCCCTTGGGCCTTTGCCTTCGTAAATTGTCCTCTAATCCACGAGACCAGTTGCTCAGTCAACTGCTGCATGGGCGATTCCGAAATCAAGTGCTTCTTCCAGTCTGGTCTAGAATAGCCTTTGGCAGTGTGGCCAGTCAAAGCACCGTTGAACATGAAGTGCAGGTTTTGACGTTAGCCAAGACCTGTGCTAGCCTGGGGTAGAGTGACGATTCCCGCACGTGGGGAGATCGGCAAGAAGTCCAGAGAATGAAGCTTTGCATCGGAACATCGGGCTGGGTCTATAATCACTGGCGGGGCCCATTCTATCCTCAGGGGCTGGCTCAAGCGAAGTGGCTTGAGTTTTACAGCCAGCATTTTGATACGGTGGAGCTGAACAACAGCTTTTACCATCTTCCTTCAGAGAAGGCGTTTGAAGCATGGTGCGACCGCACCCCGTCGGGCTTTGTCTATACCGTCAAGGTAAGCCGTCTCATCACCCATCTCAAGAAGCTGAGGAACGTAGAGACAGCACTGGATACCTTTCTTTCTCGGGCGCGGATCCTGGGTGAAAAGCTTGGCCCCTTGCTGTATCAATTGCCACCTAATATGCCCCGAAATGAAGCTTTGCTGCAGGCCTTCCTTGAATTGCTGCCTGCCGATCTACGCCATGTCTTTGAGTTCCGCAATGAGTCCTGGTTTGACGAAGGAACCTTTGCTCTCTTGAGGAAACACGGCATCGGTTTTTGCATCTATGATATGCCTGGATTTGTCACCCCCATTGCCGCCACCGCCGACTTTGCATACATCCGCTTCCATGGTAGCGCTGGCATGTACGAAAGCTGTTACTCCGATAATGAAATTGAGGAGTGGGCTAATAGGATTGAAAAGTTAGGGCAAGGCTTGACCGCGGTCTATATTTATTTCAATAACGATTCCCAGGCCTTTGCTGTGAGCAATGCCAAGACGCTGGCAAGGCGATTGAGTGCCTCTGTCGGGAAGGGCTAGCCGCGGACAGTTAAGTGACAATCAGGCGGAAGAGCGGACTTCGTTTGTCGAAGCCTGTTCGAAAAGGACTGCCTAAGGCGAAATGGAATTGCTGAATCAGGTTGTCTATGAGGCGCTGAAGCAGGTGGCGCGAACCGGCACTGTCACCCATTATAGTGACATAGCTCCCCTGGCAGGTGTGAACTTGAATACAGGGCGAGGTCGAAGGGAAATAGGTTCCGTGCTGGCAGAGGTTTGCCGGAGTGAGGCTCAGCAGGGGCGTCCCCTGTTAGGCTCGGTAGTAGTTCGCAAAGATAGCCATGTGCCAGGTAACGGGTATTTCAGAGGAGCAGAAAATTTGGGCAAGTTCCACGGCGGCTCTGATGAGGACAAGCGAGCCTTCTGGCTTCAGGAGCTAAAGAGAGTCCATGCCTATTGGGCAGCACACTAGGCGAAAGCCTCACGATAACTCTGTTGCAGAAGCAGGGCATCTTCTTCCAGGTTAGGGCTTTCGCAGACTATCAGTCCACTCACCTCTCGCGTCTTCAGGGCTTTCAGAAGCTCTTTGTACCGGAGATCGGACTCACGCAGTTCCAGGTGCTTGAGTTCCCCCTTTCTGCCGTAGTGAATCCCGGAAAGATGAATATGCATATTGCCCAAAGCCTGTTTACCCAGCTTCGCCTCCACCTGGTCCAGGATGCTGACAAATTCGGGATAGGAGTTAGCTTCCCCCGTTCGAGCATGCCAGTGGGAGAAATCGAGGCAAGGGGCAACCCCTTCCATTTCGGCGCTCAATCTCAATAGCTCCTCGATGCTGCCGAACTGACTGGCCTTGCCTGTTACTTCAGGTCTGAGTAGTACCTGGTTGCCTTCCCTTTTCAGCAGGGTTCTCACTTCTTCAAGGTGCTTCTTCACATTGACATAGACTGCTGTCGTTGAGTCTCCAAGGTAAAAGGCAGCGTGAAAGACAACGCCTTTAGCGCCCAGAACTGCTGCAACACGGGCAGATTGCAGCAACCTTTCCTGGCTCGCCTTTACCTTTTCTGGCTCTCTAGCATTCAAGTTGATGGCGTAGGGTGCATGAGCAGTGAGGGCAACTCTCTTCTGGGCTGCCAGTTTTCCTACTGGCAAGGCAGCTTCTTTGGTCATCTTGACGCCTTGCACAAATTGCACTTCTAGACATTCAAGACCAAGCTCAGCTATGCGCTCGATGCCGGCTTGTGTGGTGCGGGCTCGGGCGCTCAAGGGAACACCCGCTGTACCGAAAAGGAGACGGCCCATTTCGTTACCTCCGGTAGCCTGCCATAGTGTCATCCCACTGATGGCATTTCAATTTCACGCGGTGCCACCTGCAACCTTCTGGCTCATTGGGATGCAGGAGGCCAGCGACTTGATCACATGCAACCAACGAGCGGGCCACCGTTTTTTGTAGCCCTTGTCCGGCAAACTCTATTATAGGCAACTCCCATTGCTTGGTAAACTTCAGCGTATTTGTGCTAGAATGAAATGCTATGGCCACGGAATCTCTAGAGATCTGCACTGCTGACACAGAGGCGATCCGCCACTTCAAACAGGCTATTTGCAGCGGCAAGCACTGGTATATCGCCTTGCTTGAGTCCATAGAGTTGTGGGGCAGTGCCGAGGAAGTCCACAACGGGGAACACTACCGCTATCTCATCGGCAATGAGGCCTTTGACTGGTTATCACTGGCGCAGCGCCTTTGCTCAGAGGTGGACGGGCTCTTGCCTGAAGATGAGAAGATCAACCTGCTTTTCTTCGCTACACCGCCGATTGAGATCTCTCCGGAAGAGTTCAGCAAGCTTATTGGTAGCACCAAGTACCGTGCTTACCTTAATTATCTTTACGGGGTTGTCGTAGAAGAGGCATTGCTTGCCGTCGTTGAGGAAGCGGTATATAAGGAACACAGCCCTTTTGCCACCTGCCAGGATGAGCATATCCAGCAGGAAACGTACCGCCGTGTGTATGGCACCGACATGATCACCTTGCTAGATTGGTTTAGGCAGGGAAACGGTTATCCTTTACAGGACTCGATTACCCTGGCAGAGCAAAGGGAATTCACCTACTGGTTATTCAAGTATCGCCTGGATCATTGCGACAAAGCGCGCGTTGCCAGTGACACCAAGGAAGCTTTGAAATGGTTGCGCCGCCAATGGGATTCAAGGCTGAAGAGAAAGCCTGCTAGCCTGACTGGGATATCTCCTCAACCATAATGGCAGACCGGTTACTTCATCTTCTGTAGTGGTGCCAGACTTAACAGCAACCTTTTGATCCCCACTTTCTCAAAATCTACCACTACTTCCTGGTCGTCTGTAGCCGGGCTGCAGCTCATCACTACTCCTTCACCAAACCTGGTATGATGCACATAGTCACCAGCTTCCACACTGATGGGATGGGGACTGGGCGTTGTCTCTCGCCGGTCCACCAGACCTGCAGACCTGATGACCTGTGGTGGGATGTCTTGTAGGAAGCGGGAGGGTGGGTTGGCACTGATCCCTCCCAGCAGTCTGCGGCGTAACGCGGTGACCAGATAAAGTTGTTTCTTGGCACGAGTCATCCCGACGTAACATAGACGGCGCTCCTCCTCCATCTGCGCCGGGTCATCAAAGGACCTGAAGTGGGGTAGGACACCTTCTTCCATGCCCACAATAAAGACCACTGGGTATTCCAGACCTTTAGCCTGATGCAGCGTAATGAGGGTTACCACATCCTTTTTCTCGTCTAGTTGATCGGCCTCGGAGAATAGCGAGACCCCCTCCAGAAAAGAGGTCAGACTTTCCCTCGGGTTGAGGTGTTGAAATTCTTTGGCTATGCCACGGAGTTCCATGACGTTGTCCCAGCGTTCTTCCCCGTCATCCAGTTCCAGAAGGTGGTCTCTATATCCCGTTTTCTGCAGTAGCACATCCATCAGATCTGCCACGTTGATTCTTTGGCTCTCATCTATTAGCTCCTGAATGAGGTTGAAGAAGTTTGTCAGCACCTGGATAGCCCGTGAACTGAGGTGAGACGAAGACTTTTCATGGGCCATCTGCTGTAGTCCTTCGTATGGCGCAATGCCCAGGCCCTTTGTCCATTGCAGTAGCTCCTCTACAGTCCTCTGGCCAATGCCCCGCCCCGGAACGTTTATTATCCTTGTCAGGCTGATACTGTCATAGGGGTTATGGAGCAGTTTCAGATATGCGATGATGTCCTTGACCTCACGCCGCTCATAGAAGCGCACCCCGCCCACCAGTTGGTAGGGCATGCCGTAGCGGATGAACATCTCCTCGATGGCCCTCGACTGGGCATTAGTGCGGTACATCACTACGCAGTCCACGGGTCTCGCCTCACCCTGGTTCAGCAAGCGCTGTACCTCACTGACTACAAAGTGCGCTTCATCTGCCTCGTCAGAGGTGGCTACCAGATTCACGGGCAGCCCAACCTCGTTCTCCGTCCACAGCTTGTTCTCTTTCCGCTCGCGGTTGACTGAGATAACCTGATGGGCGGCCTCTAAGATATTCTTGGTGGACCGATAGCTCTGCTCCAGGTACACTACCTTTGCTTCGGGATAGTCTTTCTCAAAGTTAAGGATGTTGCGCAGGTCAGCATGTCTCCACGAGTAAATGGATTGGTCAGGGTCTCCCACGACACAGACATTGCGGTACTTTCCTCCGATTTGCTTCACCAGGGCATACTGGGCGATGTTAGTATCCTGAAATTCATCGACCAGCAGATGCAGATAACGGGACTGGTATTTCGACAGCACCTCTGGATGTTGATGAAAGAGGTGATAGGTTCTCATGATGAGGTCATCAAAGTCCAGGGCACGGTTCTGCTCCAGGAGCTTTTGGTACTGTTGATATACCTTCTGGACCACTTCTTCAAAACGGCTGTGACTTTGCTGACCGTAAGACTCCGGCGTGACGAGGTGGCTTTTGGCCTGACCTATAGCCGATTGGAAAGTCTTTGGAGGATATCTTTTGGGGTCGATCGCCAGCTCTTCGAGACTGCGTTTTATCAGGCCGATCTGGTCTTCGTCGTCATAGATGACGAACCTGGGGTCGATTCCTATAATTTTTCCATGGCGACGCAGAATAGCGGCACACATGGCATGGAAGGTACCGACGGTCAGCCCTTCCGCCGAGTGCCCCAGCAGGCTATAAAGCCTTTCCCTCATCTCCCGGGCTGCCCTGTTGGTAAAGGTGACGGCCATAATGCGGCTCGGATTGATGCGCCACGCTTTGACGAAATAGGCGATCCGGTGAGTGATTACTCTGGTCTTGCCACTTCCGGGACCAGCCAGGATAAGCAGAGGCCCCTGGACAGCTTCTACAGCTTCTCTCTGGGCGGGGTTCAGCCCCTCTAGGATGTCAACCATGGGTGGTTCCGAACAAAATTATAGCATCGCGGAAGAAGGAGCACCAATGAGAGTTTGAGTTTGTCAATGTCATTGCGAGGGTGCCGCAGGCGACCGTGGCAATCCCAGGGTGGGGTGAAAAGGACAAAGCATGTAGTTATCCCCCCCCACCACCAGATTGCTTCGCTACGCTCGCAATCCTATATGGCCATTGCCATAGGCGCCACAATGTATGAGAATACCTTTGCGTCGATTGGCGAAGGAGTTCGTTCGTCATTGGTGCCGCGAACCCGTCCCGCAATCTGAACCAGCGACCTGGAGACACCCGAGCCGGTATTATCGTCTTAATGACAACTAATCACCCTCTAGGCAATTGACGCTGGCTATTCCCTTTATATATGATAAGCAGGGGAGGGGTGTCCGAGTGGTTTAAGGAGGTGCTCTTGAAATCTGTCACCAGTCGTCCCAAACAGTGGTTTTACGTTCAAACTAGAACCTTTGTGTTAGTTGGCAAAAATCTGTTTTGAGCGTAAAGTATCAACTGGTATCAACCCATTGTGAAGCGTTGGTTAGCTTTTTGTTAGCTATTTTCTAGCTACGGTTTGTGCGTAGGCAAGAATCGAAAAGAGATGAGTTTCTTGAAGCACTTCGAACAGTGGTATCTTCTCTACT
>JBGOXA010000066.1:0-7479 GCA_041478915.1 Dehalococcoidia bacterium | reverse complement strand
GAGCTCGCCGATTTCTACCTCTATCCTTTCATTCGCTTTGGAATGCGACCCGGCAAAATTCTCTATCTGGCGGACGAAGTGAGAAAACGAGGTCTTTTTCAAGGCCAATACACGCTCGATGACTTGCATAGGTGGCTCAAGAGTTTTATCCAGAGATTCTTTGCCAACCAGTTCAAAAGAACATGCTTGCCCGAGGGACCCAAGATTGGCTCCGTAAGTCTGTCCCCTCGAGGAGACTGGAGGATGCCGTCGGACGCTGAGGCCAAACTCTGGCTGGAAGACTTGGAAGCAATGCAAATCAGACTGCGCAGGGCAGCTGCCGTTATGCCTGAAATGTCCTCAGACCCATCTCCCGGGCAGCCTGGGTTTCCTTAAGCATGATCCGAATAGAACCTTCCCATAGGTTATCGCTCCGGTAACAATCTCCCAGCACAAAAATCCAATCTCCTTGACACGGACTTTGGAATGTGTTTTCATTTCCTTAAGGCCGCAGAATAATATTTATGTCGCGGATTATCCCAGGCATGGATGCAAAGTTAAGATTCAAGAAAGGGGGCATTAATGGCAGGCTTCGAGGGTAGAATGTTGGAGGTGAATCTGACCAGCGGGGAAATCAAGCGAAGCACGATAGATAAAGACGTGCTTCGTCAGTATATTGGCGGCAGCGGATTGGCAGCCAAACTATTCTTCGACCGCGTTTCTCCGAACGTTGATCCTCTATCTAAAGAGAACATGCTCTTTCTTTTGACTGGCCCCTTGAGTGGCACTACTATTCCAGGAGGATCACGCTTTTCAGCCTGTGCCAAATCACCATTGACCAATATGTGGGGCGAGAGTGGTTGCGGTGGCAACTTTGCTCCCGAGTTGAGGGCCGCCGGCTACGACGGAATCATCCTGGCAGGTGCTGCTAAGAAACCTGTCTATATGGTCATCGAGGATGACAAGGTAGATCTCAGGGATGCCTCTGACCTCTGGGGAAAGGACAATTTTGAAGTTACCGATCTCCTCAAAGGGCGGCACGAGGGAAAGAAGAAGGTGAAGGTGCTAGCCATTGGCCGGGCGGGTGAGAATCTGGTGAGGTATGCGGCCATTTGCAACGAGAAGAGAGACTTCTTTGGTCGCTGCGGCATGGGTGCTGTCATGGGTTCCAAGAAGTTGAAGGCCATCGTGGTCCGAGGGAGCGGCAAAATGCAGCTGGCTTCGCCCACCATGTTTGCCCAGAAACGTAAAGAGATTGTTGAGAAGGCCAAAGACCACATAGTTACCCAGTCACTGAAGGCCATGGGCACCAATGGCAGCATGGACTTTGGGGTATACATAGGCGACGTCCCTGGCAAGAACTGGACGGCCGGTGATATGACTGCCGTTGCGGCCAACATAGGCGGCGCTATGCTGAACAGCGAGAAATACCTCACTGGAACGGAGTCGTGTCACGGATGCCTTGTAGGATGCAAGAGAATTGTCAGCATCAAGGAAGGCCCCTACAAAGGGATGGCAGGGCCGGGACCGGAATACGAAGGCGCTGCCAGCCTGGGATCACTGCTGATGATCGATGACATGGCGGCGGTCATTAAGCTGAACGAGGCCTGCAACAACTATGGCCTGGACGTCATCTCCTGCGGTGGTACCATAGCCATGGCTATGGACTGCTATGAGCATGGCATCATTGGTCCCAAAGACACCGGTGGTATTGAGCTGGTATGGGGCAAGGCCGATGCTGTTCTCAAGATGATCGACAAGATCGCCCGCCGCGATGGGTTCGGGGATGTGCTGGCCGAGGGCAGCAAGCGCGCCGCCCAGAGGATTGGCAAGAACGCCTCAGATTATGCCGTGGAGATCAAGGGAATGGAGGTCCCCATGCATGACCCTCGGGCGACGCATGGTCTGGGACTGTCTTATGCCACTGGAGTCCGGGGAGCATGCCATACGAATGACGTGACCTTCAGCATTGAGCAGGGCATCTTCATTTGGCCAGAGATCGGAATCAAGGGGGGCTACGAACAGAAGTCGAGCGAAGGTAAGGCTGAGGTGGTGATGATTTCTCAGAACATAGGGATGGTCTGCAACTCCGCCGTAATCTGTTACATGCTCATGTCCACCATTAATGGGGAGGACCTGGTTAGCCTAATGAGTGCAGCCAGCGGCTTCGACTATGACCTCCAGGAGTTGATGCAGTGCGGCGAGAGGATATGGAACCTGAAGAGGGGCCTCAGCAACCTTATGGGGATCACTGCAGCAGACGATCGGTTGCCAAGGCAGATCCTGACGCCAACTACAGAGGGTGGTGCCGCGGGCTCTGTGCCCGACCTGAAGCGCATGCTGAAGGAATACTATCCTTTGCGGGGACTCGATGCCAAGGGTCGCCCGTCAAAAGAGAAGCTGAACAGCCTGGGGCTGTCCGAGCTTGCTGCTAAACTCTATTGAGACGGCTGGAAAACTCTGATTTTTGATGATGAGCACCTCTCCCAACGGGGGAGAGGTGCTGTTATTCACTGAGGGGCCAGTCGGGCTCTAATCTTTACTGCAGAGAACACCTTTTCTGTGGACGAGCAAGATGCTTGGCAAACGAGAATTGGTCAGATACGAACGGCAAATGATGACGCCCCAGTGGGGCGAGGCGGGGCAGGAAAAACTCAAGAGGGCCAAGGTATTGGTTGCCGGTGCCGGGGGCCTCGGGTCAGCCATCCTGACATATTTGGCCATTGCCGGGGTGGGTAAGATAAAAGTCATCGACAGTGACACAGTAGAGCTGGCTAACCTGAATCGCCAAATGCTGTATACAGATAGGGACATAGGGCGAAAAAAGGTTGTCTGCGCTAAGGAGAGGCTTAAATCGCTGAACCCAGATATCGAAGTAGAAGCTGTAGAAGCAGTGATTAACGAGGCAAACGCCTTCGACTTGGTGGGCGACTACCCAATTGTCGATGGCCTGGATAATCTAGCTACAAGACACCTCCTGAACAGGGTTGCGATCAGAAGAGGTCTCCCCTTGTTTCATGGGGCAGTCTATGGCTTTGAAGGGAGAGCCACCACGATAATACCGGGCAGGACATCATGCCTCAGGTGCTTGTATCAAGACGCATTGCCCGGCAAAATCCCCGTGGTCGGAGTTGCCCCGGCTGTTATCGGCTGTATTCAGGCTACTGAAGTGATAAAATATATCTTAGGCATTGGAGACCTGTTGGCTGACAGACTGTTGATTTACGATGGTCTCAGAATGAGATTTAGCGAAGTCAGTCTGAAGAGGGACCCTAATTGCGAAGAGTGCCAATCAAGATATCCGGCTGGCGGTGACAGATGAGTGTCAACGTAAAACTCGCTGCGGTGCTGCGCAAAGCTACCAATTGGCAAGAGACAGTTCAGGTCACCGGGGATACTCCTTTGGAGTGCATGCAGAGCCTGGAGGCTCAGTTCCCGAGCATAAGACAGTGGATTTATGATAAAGACGGCAAAGTCTTGCCTCAGATTCAGCTCTTCGTCAACGGGCAACGGGTCTACGCCGATGAGTTGACGAAGCGATTAAAGAGCGGTGACGAACTGTTGATCTTGCTTGCCATTTGCGGCGGCTAATGCTTCTGGTGTCCAGTCCCTCAAATAGCTTGAACGATACCGGATAAGAAGTCCGTTGACAATATAGGCAAAACGTGGTAAATGTGATGATTAACAAGGTGTGATTGCGAGCCAACGCAGGCAACCGAATGCGGACAGGAGGAAAAGGAGATGGCGCTGAAAACCAGAATATCTACTGCCATTGAACCCTCAGCCAAGCGCCTGTCACACAAGTTGATTTCCTTCCAGGTCAGGGTCGTAGATAAATACGTGCCTGACAGGATATTACTCTTTACTGTCAATGTGTTGGACAAGCGAATACCACCAAAGGTAATCTCGTCTGTCGTTGATGGTATAGGCGAACGCCTTCCTGACAAGGTACGGTCTTCCGTTATTACCGCTGCCGATGAATATGTCCCGGATACGGTGGCAAACTCGCGGAAGGTCTGTGCTGTGCTGGCGGGCGTTGGGAAGTATATTCCCAACAAGATAATCCCCTCGCAATCCGCCGACAGGTGGGATACGATCAAGCTTAAGTTCCACATCCCCACGCTGGTAACTGGAAGGAAAGTGCCAGACGCAAGAAATGCTTGACGCAATTGCTTTCGGTACAGGCCACCAGCCTGTTGCTGAGCAGGGCAATACCAACACATTTCATGCTGAAGGGATAGTGCATGTTGCCTTCTCTTAGCGCCATAGCAGTCCACCAAGGGGCAAAGAAGCTGTAGGGAAATTGTTCAATGCTGTACGAAAAGGTATGCGTTGAGGCTCTAGGCTACGAACTCCCAGATAATATTGTGACGTCGTTAAGCCTGGAAGAAAGGCTGCTCCCAGTGTACAAGAAACTGAACCGCTCTTTTGGGCGACTCGAAGCGATGACAGGAATCCGCGAACGGCGTCTGTGGGATAAATCAGTGCAACCGAGCCAGGCCAGTGCAAAAGCAGCAGAAAGGGCCATCGCTAAAACCGGAATTGACAAAAAAGACATCGAATGCCTACTTCATACTTCCGTGAGTCGTGATTTTCTGGAGCCGGCAACAGCTACCGTGGTTCACGACTCCTTGGGGCTTCCTCCTACGGCGATGATCTTTGATATCTCAAATGCCTGTCTTGGCTTCGTCAATGGCATGATAACCCTGGCCAATATGATTGAACTGGGCCAAGTAAAAGCAGGCATCGTAGTAGGCGCTGAGAGCAGTGCGCCACTTATTGACGCCACCGTTAATGAACTCTTGAGTGATGAAGGCATTAGCAGAACCAAGCTTAACCTCGGTCTAGCTTCGCTAACTATGGGCTCGGGAGCAGCATCTGCGGTGCTGTGCCACTCTTCCATCTCAAAAGCAGGGCACAAACTGGTGGGCGGCGTGGTACGCACCGCCTCACAGCACAACGGCCTTTGTCGGGTCGAGGGTGATGCCTGCGTCTCTGATGCCGATAACTGCCCCAGCATGCGAGCCAATCCCCAAGGAATCCTGAAAAATGGCGTAAAACTGGTGTGCGAGGCATGGTATGCCTTGATGGAAGAGCTGGGTTGGCAGGCCTCGGAGATCGACAGGGTTTTTGGCCACCAGGTTAGTGCTGTTCATCAGCGAATAGTGTTAGATACCCTCGGGTTGGATAGATCAAAGGGATTCTCTACAGTGGAATACCTGGGAAACATCGGCTCAGTGTCGCTTCCCATCTCCCTGGCTATGGGAATCGAGAAAAACCACCTGAAGGCTGGCGATAAGGTTGTCATGATGGGAGCTGGCAGTGGCTTGTGCTCCATCCTGCTGGGACTGGAGTGGTAGCCTGAAAAATTCACCCATGACTCTTTTCCCCGTCATTCTGCCAGTCGCTGAAGACATTGACGAACTCCCTCAAGGGAAGCAGGCAGCTTTTCTGAGCAGGGTTTCCAGGGAGGCCTTGAAACTGAGCGCCGACAAGATCGGCATCACGGTCGCAGAGCTTTCCCAGGACGAAAACGGTGCTCCACTTCCTTTTGACAACCATTACTGGTCCGTTTCCCACAAACCGAGGTACGTGGCCGCAGTTATCAGCGCCGACAGGGTTGGGATCGATATTGAGGAAGTGAAGCCTCGAAGTGAATCAGTATTGAGTTATGTCGCCACCGAGGAGGAATGGAAGCTATGCGGAGGAAAGTCCTGGGACACTTTTCCCCGCTACTGGACTGCCAAAGAGGCGGTTTTGAAAGCTGTCGGCATTGGCCTCGGGGGACTGAAGACCTGTCAGGTAATCTCGGTGCCCGATGAGACTAATGTTGTCCTCCAATACCGGGACTGCGTCTACCATGTGGAGCAGTTGCGCTACAGCAACCACATCGTTTCCGTCCTCAAAGATGGCAATCGAGTGGAATGGATAATCTCGGAAGCCAGCGGATCGTCAAGCCGTGCAGTATCTATCATGATATAGCTTGGCCTGATGCATGAAAGCCTCGATCCTCGTTTGCTCATTGGTCGGTTTCAGTCCCTCATAGGTTATAGTGAGAATGGGAATGCGGTGGTGCTCCCTCTGCAGTTTCTTGTAGATGGCCGTCGTCAAAGTACCGTAGAGGCAGTTCAGAACAATGAGGTTGGCTATGCCGCTGCAACCTCTGAGAGCATAACCCTCTGCCTTAGACATATTTACCGTTACCACCGGGTCTATAGCATCAGTCACATAAGGAGCAACGGCCCTCACCCTCTCTGCTACCATGGGTACACGACAGTAGTTATAAAGGTCCTCTCCCAGCATCTGCTCGATCTTGTTCTTCCAGCCCATGAACCAGTACCTTCTGAGATAATAGTAGATGGAGGCAAGATATTCCCCTCTGGAGATGTGGATGCCAGGGTACACCTCGTTGAAATATACCAGGTAGTCGGTGGTGCTCGGCCCGTACCTCACCTCAGCTCCCAGTGACTCCAGATTCTTGATTATGTCGTTATTAGCCCAGGGGTTCATACAGCTATAGAACTCGCCTACAACTCCTACGATCGGCCTGCTCTCCCTCTTGACCGGGATGGCGTTCATAGCAACGATCGACTTCTCCAAAGCCTCAGAGAAGCTGCCGTTGACAGTGGCCGAAGATATCTCCTCTATGGCCTTTTGATAGACACTGTCACTCTCGCCCTTATTTATCTCGTAGGGCCGGGTATGAAGCAATCTTTTCAATAAAACATCGGTGGCCAGCCACCCTTTCCAGATGGCGGCAGCCCACTTGAGACCGAACATCCGGGTAGCCTCGTCGTGGCGTATAGAGGTAATGGGGGCGATAACAGGCACCTGGCTGAAACCCAGTCTCTTGAGGGTCAGCTTCTGGGATAAGCCGTATTGGCTCAAACGGCAGGAGCCATCGAAATTCAAGGTTACAAAGGCCGACCTATCCGGGTCGAAATCTTCAGACTGCACCTTCTTGACCAAATCTCCTGTGGTAACCAGGTAGGGATGGCACTCCTTGGTAGAGACATACTTCCTGCCCAGCTCTTCCGATAGCGCATCAGGCATGGGTAATACCCTGGCATCTATTCCTACCGATTGAAGAGCGGCCGCCCAGATATGGGAGTGCCCGGAACCATTGAAAATGTAAAGCGTCCTCTCCAACTCCCTGATCTTCTTAGAGGGCTTGAAGATACTTATCACCCCACGAGAGCCGACTACGCTCAGGTCTTCTCTCCCCCTCTCCGGCACGCCCCCCTTCGGCCTATTGAGGGTGTCAAGGAAGGCTTCAAGCCTGGTCATCATCCCGGCATCGCCGCTATGCTCATCCACCTCCAGAACCAGGTACGGGTCTTCACTCATAGTATCCTCAAGATATTTGGCAAAAAAGGCGTCGGGGCCGCAGCCATAATTGGTGACCATAATGGGACTAAGGCTCCTGTGATGCTTAACCAGCATCGCCGCTCTCAAAAGGTTCTGCTCGTTCTTCCACACCAGGTTAGAGTACTGAGGGGG
>JBGOXA010000177.1:0-4471 GCA_041478915.1 Dehalococcoidia bacterium | reverse complement strand
GCGAGGTCAAGACACGCACCCGCGTGGAGAGAATCATCATAGAGGATGGCCGTGCCAGTGGCGTGATGACACAGGACAGTGTGTTCAGAGCCCCAGTCGTGGTCAGCAGTGCCGGCATTCATCCCACCGTCCTTAAACTGGTGGGTGAGGAACATTTCGACAGAAGCTATGTCAGCCATGTGAGAAGTCTCCTTCCCAGTCTTGGATTCACCGGTGCCCGGTACATCCTCAGCAAACCGGTGCTGCCTCACGCATACTATCAGATCTGGTCTGAGAATAGCTGGTTTGACCTGGCACGCTACAGGGCCGCAGTAGCAGGAGAGATGCCCAAGGACGTATCCGTAAGTATTTGTGTTCCCACCAACTATGACCCAGAGATGGGCCCTCCAGGCAAGCAGCTTCTGGTACTCGGCACCAATTGCTCTCCCGCTCCCGAGGACAAAACAGTGAAATCGCTTATGAAAATGACAGACGAAGTCGTCGCTGAGGCCTTGCCGGAAATAGTGCCGTTCATTGAGTCTAAGGAAGGATACGCCGGACCCGCCCAGGTGTCAGCCCTCACCCGGGATCAGGTATTGCCGGGCCAGGGAGGCGAAGCTGTCGGGGTGGGAGTGACCGTGGGCCAGTGTGGCAAGTACAAGCCATCGGCCAAGTCCCCGATACCAGGGCTATTCTACGTCGGGTTCGATGCCGGCAGCACCAGCGGCCTTATGGGGACACACCAGGCAGTAGACTCAGGCTTGAAGGTAGCACAGATGGTTTATCACTATCAACTGGAGAGACAGCAGGCAGCATGGGAGTAAGGTGAAAGGCAAAATGCCTTGATTTGTCATGGCTCGGGTGGTCTGTGCCTGTGGAGCAAAGGTATGACGTAGTTATACGCCCGGCAGACCAGCGAGAGGTGTATATCGCCGGCGTAAATGATGCCGGTCCAGGGGGTATTAAATGACGAGAAGATTAGAAGGTAAGGTCGCTGTAGTCACGGGCGGGGGCTCCGGAATCGGACGGAGTACTGCGCTGGCCTTTGCCAGAGAAGGAGCAAGGGTTGTCGTTGCCGATGTCACCGTCGATGGAGGCAAGGAGACAGTACAGATGATCAAAGATAGTGGTGGCGATGCCATCTTCGTCAAGGCCGACGTTACTCAGGCTGATGAGGTTGAGGCATTGGTTGAGAAAGCAGTTGAGACCTACGGACACATAGACTTTGCCTTCAACAATGCTGGCATTGACGGAGAGGTCGCTTCCATCACCACGTGCATTGAAGAGAACTGGGACCGCGTAGTCAACACCAACCTCAAGAGCGTGTGGCTTTGTATGAAGTACGAGATCCTCCAAATGCTGAAGCAAGGTGGTGGAGCCATCGTCAATACAGCATCGGTTGCCGGATTGGTTGGTGTTGGGCCCAACCCGGCTTATGTCAGCAGTAAACACGGCGTGGTGGGCCTGACGAAAGCAGCCGCACTGGAATGCGCCCAGAGTGGCATTCGCGTAAACGCCGTGTGTCCAGGAGTCATCTATACACCACTGGTAAAGCAACTCATGGACACCTACCCGGACATGGAGCAGGTCGCCAAAAGCATGCACCCAATGGCACGGTTGGGTACGCCAGAAGAGATTGCCCAGGCAGTCATTTGGCTCTGCTCGGATGCAGCATCGTTTATCACGGGGCACCCGCTAGCCGTGGATGGTGGCCTGGTGGCACAATAAACGAGTGCATCGAGGGCCCGGCAGAGGAAAAGAAGCGGCTGCATAAAGGCAAGTTCAAGCCGAAGCGAGAGTTTAGTTTCTTCACAGGAGCCTTTCGCTGCTCAAGCCAAATTGCACAGACAAGGTTATAGAGAGAAAGACGCCCAGAAGGGAAGAATATGCAAGTCCTTTGGGAGCTGGTGGTTTGTGCGGTATGGTTGTAGGTATGGAATGGGGGCCCCCGTTTTGGAGTAGGAAGGCCTTGCCCTAAAACTGCCAGTTTTCAAGCACTTTTGGGGCAACTGGCTCTTTTGCCTCAAAAGTCCAGAACGTCGGCTCAAGCCCCAGTTCATAAATGGACTGAATAAGGACACAAATATATGGAGGCGTTAAAGCGCATTTGAGAGGCATAGCACAATAGAGGGGCATGGCATAGAAAATGCCATGCCCCTCCTTTTTTGGTCAGCTTCGCTGCACATTCTGCGCAATCCTCAAGCGTTGCACATTATGACGTAATGTGTGATTCAAGGGCAGTTTTCCAGCAAGCCCAGGAGAACTATCTAAGCGAGTCTCTGGCGCTCGAACGACAATGTATCTGTATCAACATGAATGAAGTAGCCATCATAGTTAAGAAGTTTGAGAAATGCCTGATGGATAATGTTAATAACCCGGTAATACTCACGTATCTTCTCTTGATGGTCAGCTGATGTGAATTCGCCCCTGTGAGCGAGGGCATGGCGGGTATCTCTCACTCTTGGTAGTTCCAGTTCCTGCTGCGGTATCTTCAGCCCCAGGTGACATGTCCACAGCTTCAACAAGTTCAGGTACGATCTTCGGTTAAGCTCCGGTACCTTGTCTAGCATTTCCTTAAGGCTATTATCCTGAATATTCGGGAAGGACAATAATATTAGCTCTCTGAGGTGATCGCGGACTTCCTTGCTCTTTTGCCCTCCGAAGCCACCCATAATCTGGTCAAATCCATACTGAGAAACATACCGCTGCTGAAGGAAATCCAGCAGCACCACTGCTGCTAACCCTCTCGTCTCGAGATATGCTGTCTCTTGCTTAGCATCCAGGCATAGATCGATAGCAACATCAAGATTATATAACTTCCGAAGTTCAAGATATGCAGGGTATGCTTTCTGGATGAACACAGCAATATCGTCAGGATTTCGTGTGTCTATCATGGCAACGTGTGAGAATGGCCATGTAACACAATGCTTGAGGACGATGTATGTGGGATTCCCATCAGCCGTGGTTGATTCAGCATTTACCCAGTTAATCTTCAAGCCGCAATGTCTGTCCCATGCGTTGCGCTTTCTGAGTGGAGCAGAGGAAAATCGCGATTGGCAGAACAGGAATCAACTCGGTTTGCCCCACTACAGGCGGCGATAGACTAATGACGTCCTCGCAGAGAGATGCCCATTGTTACCAGCATCAACCTGAACTATCTCTGGCGTTGCTCCCTCTGCCAATCTTGGTTTACTTCAGTGGTAACGACTGTCCAAGCCATTTGTTGAAGTCCCTCGTTAACTTCTTGAAGTCTGTCTTCTTCCCACAGTATTTGCAGACTCCGATATCTGTGGAATCCACACTCCAATAGTGTCTGCACTTGTCCTTCTCCATCACTACTATGCGATCAACGGACTGTACAACGGCGAAGTCCGTGGAGTGTTTAATGTGCTCCTCGACAAATCGGGCGGGGCCAGGCTGGTCACAGTGGCTAACGGCAACCATAGCACCCGGAAGTAGGTACCGCTGCCAAGACAGAAAGGCCTGGGTTACATCTTCGTAATCCTGGAAGGCATCCATCCATAATAAATCAACTTTTCCCCTCCAGCGCTTGGCAGCCTCGTCCCAGGTTGTAGCCAAAGGAATCACTGTGGCTTGAACGCCAACTTTGGCTAAGTTACTGAGAAATGCCGAGTCCGTCTCAGCGCGTGGGTCAATGCTATACACCTTATTCTGCTGCCCAGCCTCTGTCCCTTTAGCCAGCCAAACCGTGGCCTTCCCATGCCAGCCCCCGAGCTCTACAATGGCCTGCCCGCCGGGTACATCCTTTGCCAGCTTGTACAGCAACTCACCCTCGCTGTCCGATAGCCAGCCGTCGATTTGGCTTGCAAGTTTTCTCACTTCCTCAATGCCATCGGCCATTTTGTCACCTCTCGAGAACGTATCTCAGTCAATCACCAAGCAAAAGACTCCTTGTACACCTTAACTTTGTCCCCCTCGTCGACAGAGCGGGCTAGGGCCTCGGCGGACAAGGGCCAAAAGCCTATGCTGAAACATCCCCAACCACTCACCCAACGCTTTCTTAATGCGCGTTCCAGGGGCTCTACCTCAGCCAATGCCGGAGCCAGCTCCTCGAGCTCTCCACTTCCCGCAGACGTACTGCCGTAGGGGCCTTCCAACACCCCTGGCACTAATTCCTGATCACCCGGCGTCACCCCAGAGCCCCAGGTCCCCTTCCCCTGAGGGTGAGGCAGCTCAAAAGGCTGCCCTTCCTTTTCACCGAAATTTCCCATTTCAACTACCGATAAACGCATGCTCCGCCTCGATCGCCGTTTCACCTAATGATGAGACCCTCTCCCTGTGGTTGCCAAGTGCCTTTTGGAACACCGTAGACCGACGCCGGGCGTCATCGTTACTGCCCACCAAGTAGAGCCCGTAGCCAAGATCGCGGCATAGAAACACGCCTCTCCGCCGTTTCCCTGATATCGAATCTGTTTTTACCCTCAGTTCATATCGAACTGTCGAAGTCCGGCAGAAGAATATCGACGAAGTG
>JBGOXA010000030.1:0-10121 GCA_041478915.1 Dehalococcoidia bacterium | reverse complement strand
CCTGCGATCAGACAACGGCCCTGAGTTCACCGCCAAGGTGATCCGTGAATGGCTGAACCGGTTGGGAGTAACGACTCTGTTCATCGAACTGGGGAGTCCTTGGGAGAATGGGTATGTGGAGTCCTTCAACGGCAAGCTGCGGGATGAACTAATCAACAGAGAGATCTTCACAACTCTGCTGGAAGCCAAGATACTCATCGAGAATTGGCGGAGGGACTACAACGAAGTTCGCCCCCATAGCTCCCTCGGGTACCGGCCTCCAGCCCCTGAGGCTATCCAGCCAGCCCTACACCAGCGCCTTTAACTTGAGAAGTGGTATCATCACTGGGGGCCGGTCAGAAGCTGATAGCGATATGGCAGGATTATTGGGAACTCACGGTGAATACTTTCGTAAAGATAGGTTCAGAAATGGAAGGAGTTGGGCCGGACAAAATCGCCGAAGTGTTCGCCAGGACTCTGGAGACCGTGACCCCTCCGATAATGGCAAGGACGGCAGAGTTGGCCAAGGTTGACGTGAATACTGTTGAGGGCAGGTGCAAGGCTGGCATGCTGGGTATAGACAACATTTGGGAGAAATATCCAGGCCATTGGGAGGTAAAGAGCGACAAGGAGGTCATACTAAAGTACGACTACTGCAATGTCCTGGCAAGCAAACTGGTGGGCACCAGCCTGGAAATTTTACATAAAGTCTGTACGGAACTGGAGCCTAGATACGCAATGGCCTATCAGAACTATCCTGGTGTTCTTCCTAAGGTAAAGGTGACTATGTTGAAGGTGCCTGAGAGTCTAACGCCCAAGCCGGGCGAACCTGTCTGCGTTTGGAGGTTTGCGTTCGAAGAGTAAGCTACCTCAAAGGACGGAAGGATTGCGCCTGTTGTTTCCACGGAGTTCAACGGTCAGGTTTGTTGGGAAGTACCGGAATGCGGGATATGCTTCAACGTCTATCGACAGCAACAAGGAGGAGGTGATGCTTTGATTCGCTGCTTAGCCTGGGATTAGGTCTTGCGGCTGATTTCGGCCATCGAATGCCAAATATCGACAAACGAAAGGAGGCAAAACATGAAGAAGAGTTTGATTAGGGGAATGGCTTGCTTTCTAGTGCTGGCCCTGACAGCCCTGTTTGGTGTAGGCTGTGGCGGTGGCGAGGAAGGCGGAGGAGTGACAATTGTCGTAGGCGAGATCATAGACCTGACAGGCCCAGGTTCGCCCGCAGTTAAGACTTTCCATTATGCGACACAGGATCTGGCCAGGTACTATAATGCTCAAGGCTTAATACCTGGCGCAAAGATAAAACTGGTCACGTGGGACATGCAATTCAACCCTGCCAGAGATTTGCCGGGCTACGACTGGTGTAAGCAACAGGGGGCAAAGGTAATCTTCGGCGTTCACGAATCCACGGCAGTAACACTGAAACCTTTTGCGGAGAGAGATAAGATCCCGGTATTTACCGGCAGTTACTCGGCAGCAGCGGCGGAACCAGCGGGGTGGTCGTTCATCATTTCCGCTAACACGATCAAGCAGGCAGCGGTTATACTGGATTGGGTCAGCGAAACGGACTGGGACTACAACCAGGGAGTCCCCAAGATTGGCTTTTTCGGCTGGAGTGAAAGCATGGGCATAGCGACCGAGAAAGCGGTGAAAGAATATTGTGAGGCACACCCGGACAAGTTCAAATATGCCGGTGGTTATTTTTCCCCCATGGGTTCGAGTATCTTTAGCGGGGAGATTGAGAAACTGAAAGACTGCGACTACGTATTTCCACTTGGTTTCCCAGCGGGCCAGTTCATCAAGGAGTTTCGAGCCAAAGGGTATGGGGCCAAGTTCATTGGTGACACAACCCAATCTGCTTACCGTGGTTTCTATGTGGATTTGTGTGACTGGAATACCATCGATGGGTACGCTACATTGAATTTAGCTCGATGGTGGAATGAATCGTACCCGCTAGCGAATCTAGCCACAGAGCTGGTCAATAAATACCACGGCGGCCAGTCTAAGGACATAATTTGGGCGGGTGCAGGCTATGTGGGTGGCATGTCCAACCTGTATGCTTTCTACGAGATCTTGCGGCAGACGGTGCAAGAGGTAGGCGCTGAAAACTTTAGCGGTCAAGCTGTGTATGACACCGCTGTGAAGTTTAAGTTGAACGCCGAAAGCACGCCCCTCTGGAACGGCATGTCAGAGTGGAGTTTCAGTGACACCTCTAGGTCGTGTGTCCATGACGTGGCCGTGTATAAATGGAGCGCCCAGGACCAGGACCTGGTCAGGGTTAGTGATTGGTTACCCTTGGGCTAGGCATAGCCCGGCTCCTGTGTTGTCTGGAAGGCGCAGATAGACGCTACCGATAACTTGACCTGTTCCAGGAATCAAGGCCCTGGTGCGAAACAGGAGACAGGGCAGGGTAGCATTAGATGGAATGCCTGGTATGCCAGGCGATGCATTTCCATTAGAAATCGGCTGTACTTTGCCCAATTGGGCTCAAGAGGCCGATTGAAAGTTAAGGAGGGTGAAAAAGTGGGGCTCTTGGAGAATAAGGTGGCACTTGTTACTGGCGCTGCATCTGGTATTGGCCGAGCAACAGCCATTATGCTCGCTAAGGAGGGTGCTAAAGTCACGGTCAATGGACACGTGAACATTGAAGGCGCTATGGATACCGTCAGAATGATCAAAGATGCTGGTGGCGAAGCAATCATGGTCCAGGCTGATGTTTCTAAGGCTGACCAGGTTGAAGCCCTGGTCAAACGGACCGTGGACACCTTTGGCGGCCTGCACTGTGCCTGCAACAACGCATTCTACCAGCAGCAGCAGCGGGTAGAAGCACACCTGCTGGACGAGGATGAGTGGAATAAGGCTCTCTCGGTAAACTTAACCGGCATATGGCTGAGCATGAAATATGAAATCCCAGTGATGCTGGCGGGGGGCGGAGGATCTATCGTCAATGTGAGTTCCGTCGCCGGTATCAAGGGCGAGCCGTATCAGGCACACTACAGTGCCAGCAAAGGCGGGATTAACGCGCTCACCATGTGTGCTGCCGCCGAATATGCCGCGCGAGGCATCCGGGTGAATGCGGTGGCTCCGGGCGCTATACTCACGCCAGCGTTTCGAGCCTTCTTCCAGTATATGCCGGAAGCCAAAGCTATTGTGGACAGGTCACACGCGATGAACCGCATGGGCGAAGTGCAAGAGATTGCAGACGTAATCACCTGGCTGTGCTCCGATAGGTCGTCTTTCGTGACAGGCATAGTCCTGCCTGCAGATGGCGGCGCTCTGGTGGCTGATCGGGTTGGCGACCTCTTTGTCACGGCCAAGGGTTAACTATGACCAGGAAAGACGATAAAGGCACATTACGAATAACGCGGGAACAACCTGAGGGTGGATTCGTCCTCTAGTCCTCTAGTAGAGCAATCGATGCTCCAGTAACGGATTACCCGGGCAGTTTTCCCGAGAGGAATACTGGTTCCAAAATGAACTGAAACAGGCCCATTAGCAAGAGCATCGAAAAGGAGGTATAAGATGGTGGGATCCAATCGGCGTACCTTTGAGGTCGATTCCGGACTTGAGGATTGTCGGAGATGGTCAAGATGATCTTCGACAGGTTTTCTCTGAAGGGCAAGGTAGCTATCGTCACAGGGGCTGGAAGGGGGATAGGCAAAGGAATTGCTCTGGCTTTTGCCGAGGCGGGTGCCGACCTGGTATGTGTGGCTCGAACGGTGAGTCAAATAGAGGCCATCGCGGCTGAGGTCCGTTCTCTGGGCCGCAAGGCACTGGCGATACGCTGTGATGTGCGAGATGGCAAGCAGGTGGAAGACATGGTCAGATTGGCAAGACAGGAGTTCGGCCACATTGACATCCTGGTCAACAATGCGGCAGAGGGCACATTTACAGCAGCAATGGAAATGAGTGAGAGTGGTTTCGAAGCTGACCTTCGAGCCAGTCTGACAAGTGTGTTTGTCTGTAGCAAAGCTGTGGCCAAGTTGATGCTGAAGCAGAAGACAGGCTCAATCATTAACATCTCCAGCCGGGAGTCCCAAATGCCGAGCCTTGGCCTGGCCTGCCTATGGGGCAGCAAAAGCGGGGGTAAACTCCATCACCCGGACCATGGCCTGGGAACTGGCTCCCTACGTTCGGGTAAATGCTATTCTGCCGGGCTGCATTTGGACAGAAGGCAATGCCGAAAAGCTTGGGCCACTGAAAGACATGATTGTGGATGCTACTCCGCTGAAGCGCACGGGCACGACTGAGGACATAGCCCTGGCTGCACTATATCTAGCCTCCTCCGCCTCAGACTTTGTAACAGGCAAGCTGTTTGAGATAGATGGTGGAAGCGAGTTCGCAGGGGCGATCGCAGGTCAAATGGGTCATGTCTAGTGTAGTGTCCTCGTAATAACCATACAATATGTCATTCCGTGCTTGACACGGAATCTACCGTACGTGCCTTCTGGATTCCTGCTTTCGCAGGAATGACACGGGTAGCTTTATTGTTAAGTCTTTTCAGAGACACTACACTAGGTGATTGAAAATATCTGTAAAGTAATCTGCCCGAGGTTGCGTCAGTCACCAGCGCGGGGCAGTGGGAGGCTACAGCATGGCGGAGAGACGCGGATACGCAGGAAGAATCCTGGAGGTGGACTTGTCCTCTGGCAGCATGACCAGCAGGCCGACGACGGACTATGCCGATGCCTTTCTGGGGTGCAGGGGCATTGGCACCAAGATCTACTGGGACGAGGTGCCACCAAAGGCCAAGGCCTTCGATTCCGAAAACCGGCTGATATTCATCACCGGGCCGGCGACAGGGGTGTCTCCAGCAGGCTCTATCTGTCAAATCTATGGCAAGTCACCGGCTACCCATCCTGAAGGATTTTGCTACAGCACCATGACGGGAAAGGGCTGGGGTGCCCATCTCAAGTTTGCCGGGTTCGATGGGCTCATAATTCAAGGCAAATCGGACAAGCCAGTCTATCTTTTTGTTCGGGACCGCGCGGCTGAGATAAGGGACGCCTCTGCTCTCTGGGGCAGAGGTTCGGTCGAGGTACAGGAAACCTTGAAGCGGGAACTTGGCAGTCAGGTGAGGGTGGTGGCCACAGGTCCAGCCGGTGAGAACATGGTCTCTTTTGCTTCTCTTCTGGCCGACGGCGATGCCAGTGGTTCCAGCGGCTTTGGGGCTGTTATGGGTTCTAAGAAACTGAAGGCTATTGCAGTGACAGGGAGTGGCAAGATAGTGCCAGCGAGTCGGCCCAAACTTCAAGAGCTCACCAAATACGTCCGTGGACTACTAGGGCATAGGCCCCAGACCACTATGGTAGCCTTGCCGCCCAACCACACGCACAAGGCTTGCTTTGCTTGCATAGGTTGCAGTTCTAGGAGTTTCTACAAGGCCGAGAACGGCACGGAGGGTAAGTATACTTGTGGCTCTGGGATGGTGTATCAGGACTTTGCCCAGGCCTACTACGGACGTTGGACAGAGGTCCCCTTCTTGGCCAATAGGCTGTGCGACCAGTATGGGCTTGATGCCTATGCCATGCTGTCGACACTGATTCTGCTGGCGGCATGCAGCCAGGCAGGCATCATAACGGAGGAGAGCACCGGCCTTCCCTTGTCAAAACTGGGCAGCCTGGAGTTCATAGAGGCCCTGGTGAAGAAAATCGCTCTGCGAGAAGGTTTTGGGGACGTGCTGGCCCAAGGCCCCGTTATGGTTGCTGATTCCT
Source organism: Dehalococcoidia bacterium (assembly GCA_041478915.1). GTDB lineage: Bacteria > Chloroflexota > Dehalococcoidia > UBA2247 > RBG-13-53-26 > VGOE01. The sequence goes on along the minus strand of JBGOXA010000030.1, from coordinate 4,419 downwards.
TAGGAGAAGTGGCCAAGGCCATAGCCGATACTTTCATCAGTGATCCCCTGGGACACGTTTCAGTGTTCTGCCCCAGGATAATCCCCTCTACGGCCCTGGCCTATGCTATGGAACCGAGACAGCACATACCGCAGGTGGCCGAGTTAGGTGGGATAGTGGAGGTTGAGTGGAGTCGGTGGGCCAGGAAGGTCCCGGGAGCATACGTTTCCAGCAATGTGATGCGCGCCATAGCCAAGAGGTTCTGGGGAGGCGAACTAGCGGTGGACTTCTCTACCTATGACGGAAAAGCCTTAGCGGCAAAGAAGGTGCAAGACCGGGTCTTCGGCAATGAGTGCGTGCCCCTGTGTTACTGGACGTTCCCCATTCACTTTTCGGAATTCACCGAGGACCATGTTGGTGATCCGACCGTTGAAAGCAGGATCCTTTCTGCAGTTACAGGGGAAGAAATAGACGAGGAAGGGCTTTACCGCATGGGCGAGAAGGTCTTCAACCTGCAGAGAGCCATAATGGTCAGGGAAGGCCGTAAGGGAAGAGAAGGTGATAGACTACCGGAGATCTTCCATACCCAACCCCTGATAACTGAAGCCTACGACCCGGAGTGCCTGGTTCCCGGGAAGGATGGAGAGATAATATCCAGGCAGGGTGAAGTACTTGATAGACAGAAGTTTGAAAGGATGAAAGACGAGTTCTATGCGCTCAGAGGATGGGATGTTGCCACCGGCCTCCAGACGAAGGCAAAACTGGCGGAGCTAGGGCTTCGGGATGTTGCCGAAGACCTGGGGGTAAGGGGTCTTGTGGTGTAGGTCGGCGCCTCTAACAGGCATTGGTTACCGATCTATAGCTCTGGCTCTCTGTTTAGGCCAGGAATCACGCGTTTGAGATGACAGAATCAGGTTATAGAAACCTTTGGGGGTACGAAATAGCCTAATAAAGGAGGAACCTTATGAATAGGCATACGCCTGAAGAAAAGCGGAATATCGCCACAGTTAATGCCATCTTCGAAGGGCCAGCCGATTTCGATCGGGTGACCGCCTTTGCTGAAGATGCGGTGTGGTGGAACGGGCTGCCGCGCATTCCAGGGGCGGAGGGCGTCACGGAGCACCGCGGCATCGAGGCGATCAAACGCATCCTCTATGGCGCGGGCCAACCGCATGAAGGCACAGGTATTGATTCGTACGATCTCGCGACTAATCGGTTCACTGACGTAGTGGTATTGTCGGACGGCGACTATGTGGTGCGTCAGCACACTCAACACAGCAGAACGCTAAAGGGAAGGCCCTACAGAAACGTCTACTGCTTCGTTTTCAAGTTCAACAGAGAAGGCAATATCCAGTACCTTACGGAGCACTGGAACACATTCTATGCCAATAAGGTGCTTTTCGATAATTGGGATTTCGAACCAGCTCACCCAGAAGGGTAGACCTAGTGTTCAGTCCATAAATAGATTCATTCCGTACTGGATCGTAAGGAGGACTATTATGACTGCCGGATTCATGGGCAAGATTCTATTCGTGGATCTTTCAACAGGGGAATGGAAGACCGAGACACCGGAAGAAAAGCTATATCGTGACTTCGTAGGAGGTTACGGGCTGGGTGCCCGGATCATCTATGATCGCCAGCCTGCTGGTGTCGACCCTCTTGGCCCCGAAAGCATCATCGGTTTCACCACTGGCCCGCTGACGGGCGTACGCGGCTTGTTCGGCTCGAGGTTTACGGTTGTTAGCAAGTCCCCACTGACCGGTGGTTGGGGTGATGCCAATTGCGGAGGGAATCTTGGCCCGTGGCTGAAATTCGCAGGCTATGACGCCGTCTTTGTTACCGGTGTTTCATCTCGCCCAGTGTACCTTGTTATTGATGATGGGACAGTGCAACTGAAAGATGCGCACCACCTTTGGGGTAGGGATACCAACGAAACCGAGGTTGTGCTCAAATCAGAGCTGGGAAAGAAGGCCAGCATAGCAAGCATCGGTCCCGCTGGAGAGAAGCTATCGCTAATCTCATGCATCATTAATGACAAAGGAAGAGCAGCCGCAAGGTCAGGCTTGGGGGCCGTTATGGGCTCAAAGAAGCTGAAGGCGGTGGCAGTACTGGGTTCTCAGCAGGTTCCAGTACCAGATGAACAGAAGGTGGCTCAAGTTGCCAAGCATTATCGAGGCCAGTTGTCTGGCATTCTTTACAACGGACTTACCCTCTGCGGTACGTCTGCGCTGTATGAGGTTTCAGCTTTGATTGGAGATTCACCAATCAAGAATTGGGGAGGTGTTGTCGCCACCGACTTCCTCAATGCCAATGCCATCAGCGACCAGAACGTACTCAACCTCACCAAACGCAAGTACGCCTGTTGGGGATGCTCCATTGCCTGCGGTGGAACGATGAAGACAGGAACACAATACAGCTATGAGCCTGGAGCCCACCGCCCCGAATACGAGACGTTAAGCTCCTTCGGGGGGTTATGTCTGAACAATAATCTTGAATCAATTATCATGGCCAACGACATCTGCAATCGATATGGGCTGGATACCATTTCCGCAGGTGCAACCATCGCATTTGCCATTGAATGCTACGAAAATGGCCTCATTACCAAAGACGACACCGAAGGTATTGAACTCAAATGGGGCGATCATCAGTCCATTGTTGCAATGACCGAGAAGCTGGCCAAACGTGAAGGATTGGGTGATGCACTGGCCGATGGTGTAAAGAAGGCAGCAGAAAGGATCGGCAAGGGGGCAGAACAATACGCGTTTCATGCTGGTGGGCAGGAGATTCCGATGCACGATCCGAGGCTGGCACCGAGTTGGGGCGGTGCCTATCAATCTGATCCCACTCCCGGGCGTCATACTCAGGCGGGAATCGCTCATTTCGAGATGGGAGCGGAGCCGCCCGAGGGCATCGATATGCCACCCTTAGAAAGATACGCATACACCGGCAAAGGTCCGTACGAGGCGATGTTCAAGAACAATTTGCATACCATGAACGCCAGTGGCGTATGCATGTTTGCCATGGGCGCGCTGCCACGTGATGCCTTGCAAGCGTTCCTGTCGAACGCAACTGGCTGGGATATCACATCTGAGGAAATCCTTCGAACCGGAGAGCGGATAGCCAATCTTCGCCAGGCATTTAACGTGCGCGAAGGCATCACTCCTGCAGATTTCAAGATAAGGGGCAGACCAGTAGGAGACCCTCCACTCAAGGAGGGGCCAACCGCCAACATAACTATAGATGCGGACACATTGCGGGATGAATACTTTCGGGCAATGGATTGGGATCCTCAGACTGGCAAGCCCAGCAAGTCCAAGCTAGAGGAATTGGGGTTGGATGGTGTGGCCAGAGAATTGTGGCCTTAGTTGTTATCCCAAAGGCTACAGTTTAAGCTGGAGCCCAGGAGTTCTCGTCATCAACCACATTTCCAGCACATCAATCGAAAAGGAACGGGACATATCATGACGACTGCACTGGAAGGCATAAAGGAACTGGACCTCTCACGGAATCTGCCGGGGCCATTCTGCACCATGATCCTGGGAGAGGAAATTCCGTTAAGCTTGGTTGCCTGTCCCTCGCTTCTTCTGCCTCCAGCTGGGTAACCGAAGGACTGTTCAGAATAGACGACGGCCTTGGGTTCTCAGTCGGGTTTCGGAGGACATGATGGGCCAATCATAGTCGTGCCAGGAAAGCCCGCTACCGGCTAGTCGAGAAAGGAGGACGCAAATCATGCAGATGAGGGCAGCAGTGCTGTACGAGGCCAACACACTGTTGCAGGTTGAGGAGGTAACCCTGGATGATCCAAAGGACCAGGAAATACTGGTCAAGATGGTAGCCACAGGAGTATGTCACAGCAATCTGGGCATCATCAAAGGTGAGAATCCCAGTCCCCTTCCCATTGTGCTAGGGCACGAGGGGCGCTGGGGATTGTGGAGAAGGTCGGCCCAGGCGTGACTCTGGTCCAGCCCGGCGACCATGTGGTGCTTCCAGCGATCTATACGTGCGGGAAATGCCGACACTGTGTTCAGAGGTGATGCCCGCCGCCCAACTCATGGGCACGCTGCCGGGTGGAAGGAAACCCTTGCACAAAGGAGACCAGGAACTGAATATCTTCTACGTCAGCGCCTTTGCCGAGTATGTTGTGGTTCCTGAGCGCATGGCGGTCAAGGTTCGGGACGAAATCCCACTAGTGCTTAGTTGCATAAATCAGCGTAATAATGTTTAGGATTCACTGGAGATACGATTCGTTTAGTCCACTCGAACGGAGCAGCGTTCTGGTTGTGGGCGGCAACAAATTTGTCAATGGCCTGGCGTATTTGGGAGGGCGAAGTGAAACTTGCTCCGTTGATCACCTGGCGGGAAAGGATGCTGAACCATATCTCCACTTGGTTGAGCCACGAGGCATGCGTAGGGGTATAGTGAAAATGGACGTTAGGGTGG
>JBGOXA010000029.1:0-10128 GCA_041478915.1 Dehalococcoidia bacterium | reverse complement strand
CAAAGCATTATGATTAAGTAAAGTCATGGAAACACGGAGATGCAAGGGTAGCCGAGACCTCCTCCCTGAGGATATGGCCAGGTTCCGGCACATTGAGAAGGTCTTCAGGTCCTGCTGCTTAGGTTGGGGCTACAAGGAGATAAGAACCCCCACTTTGGAATATCTCCACCTGTTTACCTCCACCGGAACCCTGACCCCCAACATGTTGAGCAGGGTATATTCCTTCCTCGATTGGGATGGGTGGAGTGGCGAGAGGGTGGTATTGAGACCTGACGGCACCATTCCCGCCGCCAGGCTTTATTTCGAGAATTTGCCGCAGGTTAGACCAGCCAAGCTCTTCTATGTGGAGAACGTCTTCAGCTACGAAGAGACGGGAAGAGAGTCAAGGGAGCGCTGGCAGTGCGGCGCTGAGATAATAGGCAGCGCCAGGCCACTGGTCGACGTAGAATTAGTAATGCTCGCCCTGGAGACTTTAGGCCAGCTAGGCATCAAAGGCGTGCAGGTGCATCTTTCTCATGCCGGTGTCATAAGAGCCGTGCTCAGGGAGTTGGGATTGACCCCAGCACAGCAGAGTGAACTTTTCCAGCGAATCCTGGACGGCGATACAGAGGCAATGAGCAAGATGGTTAGTGCCAGTCCTCACCTTAGAAATGCCCTGTCTTTGCTATTTGAGGTTAAAGGGAGATCAGTCGGCCACTTGCAAAACCTGAAGGTCACCCTGGAAAAGGCGTTCCTCAACCCAGACCTCAAGGCAAGCATGGAGGACTTCATTGCCATTGCTCAATGCCTAAGTGAGCTAGGATGTGAATATCAGGTTGATATTGTTTCCGGAAGGAGCTTTGAGTACTACACTGGCATCATTTTCCGGTTCTACGGTGAGGGGGAGAGGCTGGGCGGAGGAGGCAGATACAACGACTTGATACCGCTGCTGGGAGGGGGAGACATCCCCGCCTCCGGCTTCGCCCTTCCCTTAGACCGGCTGATGAACTTGGTCACGGATTGGCAGGACAAAGTTTCAAGTATTTTGGTCCGAAGCGAGTTCGGCACAGCCAGCGCCCAGAAGCTTTGCTTTGAAATCGCCGCTGTCCTCCGCAGGGCCGGTTATATAGCCGAGCTGGACCAGGGCCATATAAAGACAAGCGACTACCGATGGATCCTTTCAATTCAAGGGGAAAGTGCCAAGCCGGCCTTCCTTTTGACCGATCAAGCTGGCGGCAAGCCTGTCATGGTAGACTCTGCCGCCGCTATTCTGAAAGCATTACAGACAGCAGATGCAACTAAAGCTAGCTCTTCCTAAAGGTTATCTTCTCTCCCCGACCAGCGCTTTTTTGCGACGTACGGGGCTGGAACTCAGTAGCTATGATGGCCAATCTCGCTCCTACCGACCTCGATGCGACAACCTCTCCGACCTCTTCCTGAAGGTATTCCACGAAAAAGATGTACCTATCCAGGTAGCGGTGGGCAACTACGACCTGGGAATCTGTGGCCGAGATTGGGTGGAAGAGCTCCTGGCTAAATATCCCAGCAGTGCTCTGGTTAAGGCGCTAGACCTCAAATATGGTAAGAGCAGTCTGTACATGGCCTGCAGTAGTTCGGACAATTCCAGGCCAATAGACTACTGGCGAACCAAACCCGGAACTATACGCATAGCTACTGAATACCCTAATCTCGCCGAATCTTTCGCCTTGAGCCTCAGGCTAAGGCGATTCAGCATCTTTCCTCTTTGGGGAGCGGCTGAGGCCTATCCCCCGGAAAATGCTGACCTCGCTTTGGTCTCCTTACCCGCTGGCAGTCCTTTTAATCAGGCACTATCCCCCGTATCCCCAACCCTTTCCTCAAGCGCATTACTGATCGCCCACCGGATTAGCTGGGAATCTAAGGACCTGAGTCCCCTGCTCCGATGCCTGTATGCAGCAGGTGATGCAGAAGAAGTAATAAGAGAAAATGTGAAGGGCCAAAACGATGGCACACGTGAATCTCCTCCCATCTCTTTGCGCCCGGACTCTGCCGTTCGGCTCGGTCTCCCTGACGGGCACCTGCAAGGGCCCGCGCTGGAATTCCTGGGCAGAGCGGGCGTTACCATCCAGAGTAACCCTCTAGACCCCCGTCGGCCCAGTACTAACATCGAAGGTGTCAGTATAAAGATGGTTCGGCCCCAGGATATGCCTCTTCAGGTAGCCAATGGAAACTTCGACCTGGCCGTCACCGGTGAAGACTGGCTCCTCAACCACCTTTACCGCTTCCCCTCCAGCCCGGTGAAGCAAGTCCTGAGGCTAGGTTTTGGCAAAGTAAGGATAGTAGCCGTAGTCAGCAATCAACTGCCGGTGGATAGTCCCCAAGGCTTGAAGGAACTGCTGAGAAAGGGCGACCTTACTAGGCTGAGAGTAGCCTCAGAGTACACCGATGTTGCCGATAAATACGCCCGGGATAACCATCTCAGCCCCTATCGACTCATTCCTACCTGGGGGGCCAGCGAGGCCTTTTTGCCGGAAGACGCCGATCTGCTCATCGAGAACGTCCAGACCGGCCGAACGCTGGCCGAGCATAATCTCAAGGTTATTGACACCATCTTTGAATCCTCGTCCTGCCTTATTGGTAGCACACATGCCCCTCACGATAGCTATAAGCTGGAAAGGATGAACCGCTTGATTCAGACTCTACAGCAGGCTATAAAGAAAAACTGAAAGGAGTGACTATGGAGTTCAAGACCATCATCCTGGAGAAGAAGGGTGGAATTGCTATTCTGACCCTCAACCGGCCCCAGGCCCTGAACGCCGTCAGCGAGCAAATGGCCAACGAACTTGTCACGGCTGTAGGAGATGTGGCTGATGATGACACGGTCAGGGTACTGGTCATCAAGGGAGCTGGGCGTGTCTTCTGCGCCGGGGGCGACTTCGATTACGAGAAGGTGAGAAAGGGAGAGATCGCCATCGAGGATCTGAAGGTATGGCCAGAGATTGAAAAACAGGTGAAGAGGGGCAAGATTCCGCCGAAGCCACAGAGATATGTAATCCTGGGACTACAGAACCTGGATAAACCGACGATAGCGATGGTACACGGATTCGCCGCTGGCTTGGGCTGGGACATCGCCTCAGCCTGCGATATCAGGATAGGTTCACCCGCAGCCAGGTTTACCATTGGCTTCACTACCGCTGGTGTCCCACCGGACAGTGGCGGCGCATGGCTATTGCCTCGGCTCATAGGCGTGGGGAAAGCCCTGGAATTTATCTTCACCGGAGACACTTGTGATGCCCAGGAAGCACACAGAATAGGTCTCCTGAACAGGTTGGTGCCTAACGAGCAACTGGAAGAGGAGACGATGAAGCTAGCCCAGAAGATAGCCAACGGTTCTCCTATAGCCTTCAGACTGTCGAAGCTGCTCGTCTACAAAGGACTGGGAATGGATCTGGACACGGCTATCTGTTTTGCCATGGCCTGCGTCAACATAGCCACCGCCTCCGAGGACTTTAAAGAAGCTATCAAATCCTTCGCCGAGAAGAAGATGCCGGTATTTAAGGACAGATAACAAGGTAGGCACAATGCCTTTACCCTCCACCATCACCATCGACGGGCGAGGGGCGGTTGGCAAGAGCACGGTAGGTAGAATCCTGGCCCGGAAGCTAGGCTATTCCTTCGTAGATACGGGGGAGATGTACCGTGCTCTGGCATGGCTGGCTCTTCAGCACAAGATTGACCTCACAGATGAAGCCACGCTGAGCAGACTGGCCACTGAAGCCAGGATAGAGGTTGCACTTCAGGATGGAAGCGGCTATAATCCCGTTTCTGTTAATGGCTGCGACGTCACTGTTGAAATCTACACCCCTGTGGTGGAGGCCGCAGTGTCTCAGGTAGCCAAGGTAGCTGGGGTGAGAGAGGTCTTAGTAGCAAAGCAACGCCGCATGGCCGAGGAAGGCAAGATGGTCATGGCGGGGCGGGACATTGGTACCGTGGTTCTGCCTCAAGCCGAGCTTAAGGTTTTCCTTGATGCTTCCCCAGAAGAAAGGGCCCGTCGCCGCCATGCGGAACTAGGCCAGAAAAACAAACTGACCTGTGAGGATATCCTGGCCGAATTAAAGAAGCGCGATGAGATTGACAGCCAGCGGCCACTCTCACCGCTGCGCCCCGCCAGCGACGCCAAGATTATTGACACCGAAGGGCTTACCCCGGAAGAGGTCGCTGACCGGATAATCGGTCTGGCAGGAGGGAACTAGGTGTCTCCCAGTGTCTACAGTACCGCCAAACCGGTAGTGGCTGTTTTGCTTTCTGGCCTTTGTCACTGGCATGTGAACAACAAAGTCGACGTCCTGCCTGAAGGCCCGGTTATCGTCGCCTCTAATCACCTTAGCTGGATTGACATCCCTCTCCTGGGAGTCTGCATTCCCCAAAAGATTGCCTTCATGGCAAAGAAGGAGTATTTTTACTCGCCCTTCCATAGACTTCTTTTACGCGCTTTTGGTAGTTTCACTGTGGAACGCGGTAGTGTGGATAGGACAGCCTTGGATCAAGCCGATGAAGCACTGAAAAACGGCTGTGCCCTGGGGATATTCCCCGAGGGCACAAGAAGTCGAAACTTCCAGCTCCAGCGAGGCCGGCTGGGTCTAGCCTTCATTGCCCTTCGTAACGACGCCCTTATCCTTCCTGTGGGCATCTCTGGCACGGAGAAGATCAGACAAAGATATGAAAACAAGTCGCGGTTCTTCAGCCGCCCCGATGTAACAGTCAATATCGGGCAGCCTTTCAAATTACCCAAAGTTGACGGGGGTTTAACCCGCGCCCAACTGGTCTCTTCTACAGAGATGGTCATGAGGCGCTTGGCTGAACTTCTTCCCGAAAGCTACCGGGGCGTTTACAGAGACAATGTGGCTTAGTACTCCTGCCTGCCACCTCAGCCCTGAACATCACCGCCAAGGACAGGCATCACAAAGAGGAAGAATCGCCAATGCCTAATGAATCGAGTAGCTTAACATGATACGGGTCGAGAAAGCCAAGGAAACAGGATTCTGCTTCGGGGTCAGAAGAGCCTTGAAGATCTTAGAAGAGGCGATCGGAAAGTACGGGGAGATGGAAACCCTGGGACCGGTAGTACATAACCAGCAGGTAGTTGATGACCTGAGCCAGCTTGGCGTGAAGGTAGTGACCAGCCCGGATCAGATTTCGGGCAACATTGCCGTTATTCCCTCGCACGGCATGCCTCCCCAGGTGGCAGAAGAGCTTAAGGCCAGAAGGCTCAGGGTGATCGACACTACCTGCCCCAACGTACGAAAGGCACAGAAAGCCGCCAAGTAATTGGCGGAGGCCGGCTTTTTCGTCGTTGTCTTTGGAGACCCCAACCACCCTGAGGTCAAGGGAATTCTTGGTTGGGCGGGAGGGAAGGGAATAGCCATTCCGAACAGCCAAGCAATTTCGGAACTGGGCCAGTTGCCCCGGCGTTTGGGGCTTTTGTCTCAAACCACTCGAAACCCTAATCAATTTGCCCAGTTCATAAGCAGCTTCGTCATTTGGTCTCTATCCCTGGTTCAGGAGTTGCGCATTGTCAATACTCTATGTAACATCACCAAGAAGCGGCAGGCAGAGGCGGTAAATCTGGCTAGGAAGGTAGACGTGATGATAGTAGTCGGAGGACGGAACAGCGCCAATGCCCGCTGTCTTGCCGAGGTTTGTTCTTCCACAGGGACAGAAACTCACCACATAGAAAAGGCAGCAGAGATCGAACGCGGCTGGTTAAGGGGGAAGACCTCCGTTGGTGTAACCACTGGCACATCTATACCTGACCAAGTCACCGATGAAGTAATGCTGAAACTGAACCAACTGAGAGAGAGGCTAGAGGTAGGAGAATAAACGGGGCATTAGAGGACTGGCCCGAAAGAGGAAATCAGTTGACCTACCTGATACAATTATTTGCGGAAGCACAAGGGAGTCCAAGAGAAATGGGTAATATACAGATTAACGTGGCGCAACTTCTAAAGGAGGGCATTGGGGCCACTCGCACCTTCGAAATCGATGACACCCTCTACCTCGACGAGACAACACAGTGTCAAGTTCAAGGAGAGGTGGAGCTACTACATACTCGAAGAGGCATCCTGGTGAGAGGCACCTTCACTGGCACGAGCCACCTAGTCTGCAGCCGCTGCCTAGACTTCTTCGAATATCCACTCACCTTTCGAATGGAAGAGGAATTTCTCCCCTTGGTAGATGTCATCAGTGGTGCCCCACTACCCCTGGACGACGATCCGACCACGTTTACCATAGACGATCGTCACATACTAGACCTCAGCGAGGCAATACGTCAATATGCCTTGCTCGCCATACCGATGAAGCCCATGTGTCGGCCTGATTGCCCCGGCCTTTGCCCTCAGTGTGGCGCAAACCTGAATCAGCAGCGCTGCCAGTGCCCGCCTTCCTCAGGGATTCTGCTGCTGAATGAGCTGACAAAACCGAATAATGAAGCCAGAAAGTTGAGGTGATCAAATGGCACCGTTACCTAAGAGGAAATACGCCAAGGCACGCCAAGGCAAGAGGCGAAGCCATCTTGCTTTAGATCCGCCAGCCGTTGAAACTTGCCCTCGATGTCACCAGACCAAGCTTTGCCACCACATTTGCCCGACCTGCGGGAGCTACAACGGCGAAGACGTTATCGAAGTAAAAAGCAAGAAAAGCAAAAAGTAAATAAAACAGGAGAGGTGAGGGCTGCTCTTGCTGAAGGCCGCCATCTGAGAGCCTCCAAGCACACACTGTCCCACTGGTCAGATCAGCAGCTTCAGCCGCTAAATGAATTGAGGCTTACTATGTCAGAAGAAGGGAGGGTGGCCTATGTCTTCCCCGGCCAGGGCTCACAACGGGTGGGCATGGGACGAGAGCTTTACCATAGCTCACCCCAGGCCAGAGCAGTTTTTGAAGAGGCTGATTCGGCTTTAGGTTTTCCCCTGACACGGCTTTGCTTCGAAGGGCCTGATGAAGTCCTTCGCCAAACGTCCAACGCTCAGCCGGCAATACTGGCAGTCAGCATAGCCTACCTCAGGGCCAGCCCAGAGCTTCAAGCCCGAGTACCGGCATTTGTAGCCGGTCATAGCCTCGGCGAATACACTGCCCTGGTAGCTGCCCAGGCGCTAGACTTTGCCCAGGCAATTTACCTCGCCAGAGAGCGCGGCCGTTTGATGCAAGAAGCAGGCGACCAGAACCCGGGAGGGATGGTGGCCATCCTTGGGCTGGAGGAGGCTCTAGTTAACGATGTCTGCCAGGTCACTGGAACCCAAATTGCCAACATGAATTGCCCGGGGCAGATCGTAATAAGCGGTGCTGCCCAGGATGTCGCCCGCGCCGCCGAGCTAGCTAAAGCAAAAGGGGCCCGAAGTGTTATACCCCTTCAAGTCAGTGGAGCTTTCCACAGCCGCCTAATGCAGCCAGCCGCCGAAGGTATGGCCCAGGCTGTCTTGAACCTTGCTTTTCGTGACCCTGTAATTCCCGTCATCGCCAACACCACCGCCCAACCCTTGACCCGCGCCGATGCAGTCAAGGCTGAACTCCTGCACCAACTGTGCCATTGTGTCCAGTGGCAGAAGTCTGTAGAATTCATGATCCACGAGGGAGTATCCACCTTCGTCGAAATAGGGCCCGGGCAGGTACTCACCGGGCTGATAAGGCGGGCCTCCAAACAGGCTGAGGTCATAAGCACAGAGGGCAAAGGCTGATGAAGATTCATTCCTACCGATGCGGTTAGGCCACCGTCGGCGGCAAGCCCCACACCCTGTGGTTCAGTTAGACACCCTCTGATCTTCGCCAATGCTATGTTGAACAATGAAATAGATTAGTCAAACGAAATGCGAAAGCAACCCCGATTTCCAGATATAGGAACTGCCCTAACCTGCCAGAACTGCGGCAGAGAATCACCCCTCATTTCTGGAGCGCTAGGAATATGCGCGGACTGCATCCGGCACGATTTCAGCCGCGTTTTGCCCCGGATTAAAGAGGCCCACATCCAATCGCGGACGCCGTTCCATCTTCCCGGTCAACCGCCTCGAGATAGCACCGGAGTAGCCTGTAGATTATGTGCTAATGAATGTCAGATTGCCGAAGGGGAGGTAAGCTACTGCGGCCTACGCACTAATAAGGGAGGCAAACTGGAAGGCGTAACGGCAGATAGATCCAATGTCAGTTGGTATTACGACCCTTTGCCCACGAATTGCGTGGCTGACTGGGTTTGCCCTGGCGGCACCGGCAGCGGCTTCCCTAATTTCGCCTACAGCCCCACCGCCGAGCATGGCTATAAGAACCTGGCGGTCTTCTACCAGGCCTGTTCCTTTAATTGCTTGTTCTGCCAGAACTGGCACTACCGCTACGCCGCTAGAAGGAAAGGGCAAATCAATGCCTTGACCCTGGCTCAGGCGGTTGACCAACGTACCTCTTGCATCTGCTATTTTGGAGGAGACCCCACCCCACAGCTACCCCATGCCCTTCGGGCCTCCCGTTTGGCCTTGGAGCAAAAGCCGGGCAGCATTCTACGCATCTGCTGGGAAACCAATGGTTCAATGCATCCTGCCTCGCTGCGGCAAATGGCCGAGCTTTCCCTGCGATCCGGTGGGTGCATCAAGTTCGATCTCAAAGCCTGGACTGAGGAATTGCACATTGCCCTCTGCGGGGTAGGCAACAAGAGAACCCTGGAGAATTTCCAGCTGTTGGCCCAATACGTCTCCAGGAGACTTTGCCCTCCCTTCTTGATTGCCAGTACTCTCCTCGTGCCAGGTTATGTAGACCAGGAGGAAGTGTCAAGGATTGCCTCCTTCATCGCTTCCCTCAGCCCAGATATCCCTTACTCCCTCCTTGCCTTCTACCCTCAATTCATGATGAATGACCTGCCCACCACCTCCGGGCAACACGCTCAGGAGTGTCTTGAAGCTGCGAAGAGGCAAGGACTAAAGAACGTCAGGGTGGGAAATCTTCACTTGCTAGGATACCAATGCTATACTTAATGACAAGTATCAGGTTACTACTGTCATCCGCAACGTAAGAAGCCCGATGAGTAGAGTCATGACGAAAACATCTGTGGCCACCCGACGAAAGGGGAGAGTGGCAGCTTTGCAGACGCTATTTGAGGTTGATTGTGCCGGTCATGACTTCACGCGGTCTTTAGACTGCTTATCTGAAGACGCTTCTCTGCCTGAAGAAACCATCGCCTTTACCAAGGAACTAGTTTCGAAGGTGCTGGAAAATCGGCAAACTATCGATGCCCTAGTGCAAAAGTTTGCTCCCGCCTGGCCCTTGCAACAAATGTCCATAGTTGATAGAAATATCTTACGGTTAGGGGTCTGCGAGATGCTGTTCGATATGGTCCCGTCGAAGGTGGCTATCAACGAAGCAGTCGAGCTAGCCAAAGCTTTTGGCAGCGACAGCTCTGCAAAGTTCATCAACGGTGTCCTAGGCTCGGTTTATGCCGAGCTGACTAATGAAAAAAGTAGAAAGGGGTGACATAGTGGCTTCAGTTTTCGAACGGGTGAGGGCCGTTATAGTCGAGCAACTGGGGGTGAAAGAGGAAGAGGTCGTGCCCTCCGCTTCTTTCATTGAAGACTTCAATGCCGACTCCCTGGACTTGGTCGAGCTGATGATGGCCCTGGAGGAAGAATTCAGCACTCAGAACAGAAAAATAGAGATACCCGACGAAGACGCCAGAAAAATACTGACGGTAAAGGATTCGGTCGATTACATCGTGAACCTCGGAATAGAGGACGAGTAAACAATACGCCACCAAAAACAAAATCAATTAGCCAGCATGAAGCTGGGGAACTATTGAGTGAGCGACAAAAACAAGTCATCCAGGCTTTCCCTTTTCCCCTTAACGTCAGAGAGCAACCGCAAGAATCATCTTGTTATCGGCGGCTGTGATGCTGTAGGTTTAGCCGCCAGTTTTGGCACTCCCCTGTACATCTTTGATGAGGCTACGCTGCGCACCAGGTGCCTCGATTATCGTCAAGAGTTTAGTCAACGCTACCCCAACACAGCAGTAATCTACGCTTGCAAGGCATTTATTAACCCTGCTTTGGCGCGCATCCTGCAGCAGGAGGGTCTGGGGCTCGACGTGGTCTCCGCCGGGGAGATGTCCATTGCCAGGTCTGTTGCCTTTCCCCCACAGATGGT
>JBGOXA010000234.1:0-3538 GCA_041478915.1 Dehalococcoidia bacterium | reverse complement strand
GGCATCTTAGGGAGTCTCGAACATGCGCATTTGTATTGTAAGGAGAAGGTTTCCTCGTGGACCTGATATTTAACCACCCTCCCCCCAGATGGGGCCACTTTCCTCCCGCCAGCAAGCTGACGGGTATCCAGTGGAGTTTTCAATGAATCTAAAGGATCCTTCGTGGGGCTTATCCTGATCCCTAATCCTTGATCTGCGTGCCCCTGGTTTCCATTGACACCTTTTAGCCTCTCCCATTTATTGATCGTGTCGGTCGTTGACCAGGCGTCTCTTCTTGGCCAACCATTCTCCAAGCTGAGGCACCCTTATAGCCTCCTTTATCATGTTGATATCTTCTCGGGAGAAAGCTTTGATGAGGTAGAGGACTACGAAGTACAGCGCAGAAGCCAAGCCAATAAGCAGGATCAGATTGATTGCTTTACCCCAGTAGACAAGCATCCCCATTGCCAGACAAGCAATCAGAGGCTTGATAACCAGTCTATGCAGCGGTAGCCTGTACAGATGCTTCGAAACCACGTAGAAGCAAAAAGTGAGTGTAACTACACCAGTGACTAGAGCCGCAATTGCAGCCCCTTTGTAACTGAGGGAGGGAATGAGAATGAGGTTCAAGACGATGTTGGTCATGGCGGATAACGCTACAGCGATTGCCATTTGATTCTGTTTGTTCATGGAAATAAGGATGAACGATAGAGGTATGCTCAGAAAGGTGAGGAATAGCCTCCAGGACAGCATCTGCAGGGCAACAACAGAAGGTTGAAACTGGTCTCCATAAAGCAAAGGGATGATTCTGCCTGAGAGGAGGAACATCCCGGCAGCCATGGGTAGGCCAAGCATGAATAGAAATGTTAATGATTTTTGATAGATCGTCCTTAAGGAACTGGGTGAAGTGAGGAATGAGGTGGACATCAAGGGCAGGAGAGCGAACATGAAAATCATGGGTATGTCGCCAAGTCCCAGGGGCAAGATATTGGCTGCATTGTACCAACCTACTTCAGCATCGGTCTTCATCAGGGAAAGTATGATTGTATCTGTCCTGACAGATATTATGGCGCTCATGGGGAGCATTGCCACAGCGAGTCCGCTTTTGGCTGTACTCTTCCAGAAGTCAAGGTCTACCTCAATCTGTGGCTTGGCGAACCTCTTGCTACAGAGGAGGAAACTGACTATCAGTTTGAGCAGTCCTCCTATGGCACAAGCAGAGGCTACTGCAACTACACCGTGACCCGAAAAGATAAAGGTTAGGCCAACGGAGGTGGTTATCAGTTGGCCTAAAACTGACAGCGAAGCAGAGTACTCCATCCTTTCGAATGCCTGGAATATCTGCATGAAAACAGTACTAAGCGCATTCAGTATGATGTAGACACCAAGGATAAGCACGGCAAGAGTTGTGTCATGAGGAAAGTCCACCAAGCTGATGATGAGGGCGATGAGTCCAAATACTACGATGGACAGCACGACTTTCATAATGACGATGTTGCCTACGTATTTGGATGAAGAGGACCTGTCACGGGCGACCTCTCTTACGATCAAGGTGTCGAACCCCAAGTCCAGAAAAACGGCGGCGATGGCGGTGAAATTGACAGCGAATGCCCACTTGCCCAGGGCACTGCTGCCTAGCTCTCGAGCCAAGAAAACCGAGAGAAGAAGGGTCAGTAGTGCTACAACACCCTGACCAGCGTATAAGGCCGCAGCATTCTTCGCTATGCGTTGAACAGTAGTCATGACCTTACCAGCCTCACTGACACTACCGGTACCCGCCACACAAATCCTTGCTGCTCTTTGCTTCTTCGATATCTTGTGGCTAACGCGCTTAGCCTGATTGCTAGTTACTATAACCCAGGTAACATAATATGCGCAACGCTGTCCCACTTGCGTGCAACAGAACAGAACAGAAGGACATCAAAAGCAACCAGGAGCTATAATAGTATTGTCAGGGAGCATGGTCCCTGGCGCTGAACTTTTCGTCATTGACAGACTGAACCGCTTTCCCATCTTGCTGAGGTTCAATAACGAAGGAAAGTTTCTGAGGACTTAGGGGGCGCTAGAGCAGGTGCTAGTACTGGGGCATATGGGGATTGCGTTGGGCGCAGCCGTGTTGCTGGATAGTGCCCTACGCCAGCGTTATCCGTTTTCCGCTCCAGCCACTAAGCAGATTGAGCAACCCAAGCCATCTCTGCTTTCGTCAATCGACATCAGAATTCTGCTTTTAGGCTCGCTTCTTCCTGACATCATTGATAAACCAGTAGGTACACTCATTTTCCGCGATACCTTCGGCAATGGGCGGATATTTAGCCACACTCTGCTTTTCCTCATTATCATCACCCTCGCCGGGTTTTATCTTTGGCGTCGCTATGGAAAGACGTGGCTGCTGGTGCTCTCCTTTGGCACTTTTCTCCATCTTATCCTTGACCAGATGTATCTTGAATCCCGAACATTCCTCTGGCCAGTCTATGGCTTTACCTTCAGAAAAACAGACGTTGGCGATTTCCCAGGGAGAATACTACATGAGCTCCATACCGACGCAGCCATATATGTGCCTGAAATTATCGGGGCAGCGATCCTGATCTGGTTTGTTCTTTTGCTGGTGCGTCGTGGCCGGGTGCTTGCTTTTGCCAGGAGCGGACACGTGGAAGGATGAGTTAGTGGCGTGGGTTTGGAGCGTGCCTGATGTGGCAAAGAATGGTGTGTCTATTGTAAGATATGGGACAAAGACAGAATCGGTTGGAAGGGCAGGGTTCTCTTCGACAAACGGAGGATGCCATTGCGCAGGCTGAGCCCGTGATCTGTATCAGAACAGAATAAGTGGAGGCTGTATATGGAATTCTTCCTAGACACGGCTTCGGTGCCATAGATCGAATTCTACCAGTCACTGGGACTTGTGGACGGGGTCACCACCAACCCGTCTCTGTTGTCCAAGGAAGGCGGTGACCCGATCTTTCAAATCAAGAGAATCGCTCAGATCGTTAAAGGCCCTCTGAGCGTAGAAGTCACCTACACCCAACCGCGCGAAATGGTGAAGCATGCCCTCAAATTGAGTAAACTGGCTGAGAATGTAGTGGTTAAAGTTCCGGCCTCCGTAAGCGGACTGATGGCAGCTCGGGAGTTGAAGAAAGAAAATGTCAAAATGAATATTACCCTCGTTTTCCACCCTTCGCAGGCTATCCCCTTCGTTCGGTTGGCCGTGGATTACGTTAGTCTGTTTGTTGGTAGAGTGGAGGAGTTTGGCTTAAGCAATAAACAAGCCATCTGGCAGCTCAGGGAAGCCATAGATGCCATGGAAAGCCCCACCAAGTTGCTGGTTGCCTCAGTGCGAAATCCTGATTACCTGATAGAGGCTGTCATGGCTGGCGCTGACGTCTTGACCGTTCCGCCTTCCTGCTGGCAGATGGTTTTCAAGAACCCGATCTTCCAGCAGGGGGAGCGCGAGTTTCTGGAAAGCTGGAGAACACTACCGGCCGCGGCCAGAAAAGAATACGAGTCCCTTGACTAGTGCTTTTTACCCGAATCGGCGAAACGAGATTCTGAGCGTAGCGAAGGG